>CALLFD010000078.1 GCA_937997605.1 uncultured Collinsella sp.
CGCGCTCACTGGCAGCCAAGAAGGACTTGGGCGAAGAGTTCGCACTCATCGAGCGTATCGAGCGCCTGGCACCCCAGGTCATGCGCGACCACGGCATGACCAAGCCCATCTGCGCCAACATCGACCTGTACACGGGCTTTATCTACAAGATGCTCGGCGTGCCCGAGACGCTCTTTACGCCGCTATTCGCCGTCGCCCGCATGGCCGGCTGGTCGGCGCACCGCATGGAAGAGCTCTTCTGCGCGCACCGTATCATCCGCCCCGCCTATCGTCCGGTGATCGAGCCGCTGGAGTACAAGCCGCTCGCCGACCGCTAGGACGCGGACCGTTATAGAACTCGAGCGTGGCCAGGGACCCAAGCCCTCGGCCACGCTTTTTATGCCAGTAGAAAGGGCTGCATCAAATGATTGTGTTTTCCGATATGGATGGGACGCTGCTGACGAGCGATAAGCAGATGAGCGATGCCACCTGGACAATGCTCGACGAGCTCGCACGTCGTGGCATCGAGTTTGTTCCCTGCACGGGGCGTCCGCTGTCGGGCATCTTTGAGCCCATTCTCGCCCATCCCGCCGTGCACTACGCAGTCTGCGCCAACGGCGCCAGCGTCTGGCAGCTCGACGACGATGTGCCCACCGACGCCTCGCGCGCCACGTGCATCTTGAGCCGTCCGCTCGATTGCGGCATTGCCCACCGCATCCATCGCATTGCCGCCGGCCACGATGTGACCTTCGATATCTTCGCGGATGGACAGTGTTTCCTCCCCCGTTCGCTTTACGGGCGCCTAGATGAGTTCTGCGGCGGCGATCCCCACATCGCGGCTTCGCTCAAGCGCACACGAACACCGATCGACATGGATATCGACAGCAAGATCGACGAAGTCGAGACGCTCGAACGCATCGCCATGTACTGGCACGACCCGGCCGATCGCGACGCCATCGCGGCGGCGCTCGACAAGCTCGGAGGCATTGAGGTCACGCGTTCGTACGCCATGAATATCGAGGTTATGGGCGAAGGCGCCACCAAGGGAACGGCCCTCACGTGGCTATGCGAGCACCTGGGTGAGCGTCTCGCCGACGCCTGGGCGTTCGGCGACAACATCAACGACATTCCCATGCTGCAGGCAGCGGGCCACGGCATGGCCATGATCAACGCCGAGCCCGAGGATCGCGAGGCCGCCGACGCCATCACCGAATACGACAACGACCACGACGGCGTCGCCCGCACCATCATGGCCGCCCTCGCCTAGCAGCATCAACCCGGCAGGGTAGCTAAAATAGCCCCGTCCCAAATTAGCTACCCTGGTCACAGTAGTCGTTGGGGACACTCTTCGCGAAAAAGCTGCAAGGACTGTCCCCCACTGCCGGCAGAAAGGGAACATCCCCATCTGCCGGATTAGGCGAGGCTCTCCAGAACACGGCGGAGTTCCTGCTGGACAGCGTGGTCGCGGTTACGACCCACCACGCGATCGGCAACCGCTTTGAGCGCGGGGCGCGCGTTTTCCATCGCGCAGCCCGTGCCGACAAAGCGAATGATCTCGTAGTCGTTCATCGAGTCGCCAAACGCCATGA
>CALLFD010000079.1 GCA_937997605.1 uncultured Collinsella sp.
GGTAGCGCTTAAACCAGACGATGCGGGCAGCGTCGCGCGCAGCCGTTGTGGAGAGGTCGGAATCCTTCACAGTCCGAAAGCCTTTCTAGAAACCTATCAAACTCGGCAAGACCACCACAAAGGTGCCTGTCCCCTTTGTGGTGGTTTTGGTGGTTAGGCGTCCAGGTAGACGCGCTGGGGCTGGTTGCGGTGTCGGGCGAAGATGATGAGCGCCAGGCCCGCGATTACGAGCGGCAGGCTCAGCAGCTGACCCATGGTGATGACGCCGCCCAGCAGATAGCCCAGCTGGGCATCGGGCACGCGCACAAACTCAATGAGGAAGCGGACGATGCCGTAACCCATCACAAAGACGCCCATAAACGTGCCTTGGGGCAGTAGCGGCTTTTTGCGGCTGAGCACCTGCAGAATGCAAAAGAGCACAATACCCTCGAGGAATGCCTCGTAGAGCTGGGAGGGATGGCGCGGCATATCGCCCGCGGTGCCGCCAAAGATCACGCCCCAGGGCAGATCGGTCGGCTTGCCCCACAGCTCGCCGTTGACAAAGTTGGCGCAGCGCCCCAGGCACAGGGCCAGCGGAGCACCGATGACCGCGAGGTCTGCCAAAGTCCAGGCGTCGAGCTTGTACATGCGGCACACGATGATGCCGCCCAAGATGCCGCCCACCAGGCCACCGTGGAAGCTCATGCCTCCCTCGTTGGTGGCAAAGATCTCGAGCGGGTGGGCCAAATAGTAGCCATCACCGTAAAAGACGACGTAAAACAGGCGCGCGCCGATAATAAGGCCAAAGACCGCGCCGACCACGACACTCGTCAGGTCATCAATCGTAATGTCGAAGCCCCAACGACGTTGCGTGCGGTACATAACGACCGCCGTGAGCAGAGCGCCGACCACGTAGGCCAGACCGTACCAGTAGATGGTGATGGGGCCCGCCGAGATCGCGACGGGATCAAGCATATGGTAGAGGTCGTTGAGCATATCGATCCCCTGCTCCCTACATACAAATGCGGCCGCGGGCCTTACGCTCACAGCCGCATATTTGGGCGTAACGTCTATGCGGAGCGTACCGTCCGCAGCTTTCGCATCTTAGAACGGTGCGTACTCGTCGTACAGGTCCTCGGCCTCGCCGGAGGCATTGACCTGCTCAACTC
>CALLFD010000080.1 GCA_937997605.1 uncultured Collinsella sp.
CCCGCCTCATAGCTATCGCGCACCAGCTCAAACTGAGGAGGGCACGGCTTGCGAGGTCGACCGAAACGGACCCCTCGCGCCCGCGCCGCTGCAATTCCCTCCGCCTGGCGCCGATGGATATTCTCGCGCTCCACCTGCGCCACGTAGCTCAGCAGTTGCAGCACAATATCGGCAATCAGGGCGTTGGTCACATCCGGCGCGCCGCTGGCCCTGGCGCGCGTGTCAAGCAATGGCATGTCCAACACCACAATGGCAACCCCGAGCTCCTTGGTAATGCGTCGCCATTCCTCAAGAATCTCGGAGTAATTACGGCCAAGTCGGTCGATAGAAAGCACCACCAGCACGTCCCCGTCTCCCAGGACGTGTAGCAGCTCGCGATAATGCGGCCGATCGAAGTCCTTGCCGCTCGCATGGTCGGCATAAATATTCGCCGAGCCCACACCATAGGCGCCCAGCGCATCCAGCTGCCGATTAAGATTTTGATCGCGCGAACTCACCCGCGCATAACCGTACACCGTCGCCATCTCATCCCCGCTTTCTTGTAAACCTGCCAAAAAGGGACAGGTTTATTTTGGTAGGTTTTACCTCCCAAATAGCAGGCAAGCGGGCAGCCAGGCAGACGGTAAGGTGGCCACAATTCAAATGCGGAGGGCGGTCCCGAAAGGCCGCCCTCCGCTCCTCCACCATGAGTCGGGATTTGGCTAATGGATAAGCTTGAAGTCCAAGTGTCCACGCGTGGTATTGACGCGCGAGACCTCGATAATCACGCGCTGGCCCAGCTCGTAACGGGTGCCTGTGTCGGCGCCCGTCAGAGTAAGCGCGTCCTCGTCGAACTCGAACCACTCGTTGCCCAGGCTCTTAATTGAAACCAGGCCCTCGACCTGTGTTAGGTCCAAGCGCACAAAGAGGCCCATGCTGCTAACCCACGAGACGATTCCGGCATAGCGCTCGCCCAGACGGTCCTCATAGTACTGGGCAATCTTGATCTTTTGCGTCGCATGGCTGGCGGCATCTGCCGCGCGCTCGGCATCGCTGCATGCGCGGCAGATCTGCGGCAGAATGCGCGGCAGCGACTCGCGCCCCTTGCCGATCAGCCGCGGCGTACGGACCAAGGCGTCCTTGCCGCCGAGCTGCTCATAGGCCAACTGCAGTTTGAGCACGCGGTGCACCACCAGATCGGGGTAGCGACGGATGGGACTCGTAAAGTGACAGTAGCACGGCGCGGCGAGCGCAAAGTGGCCCTCGTTGCGCGGCTTGTACAGCGCGCGCTGCATGCTGCGCAGAAGCAGCGTGTTGACGAGCGGTGCGTTGGCCGTACCGGCGGCAGCATCAACTGCAGCCTGCAGCTCATCGGGGCTCCCCAGGGCAATACCGGCAGCACGGCGATCGTCGATGATGCCTAGCTGCGCCAGCGCAACGGCGGCACCGTGCAGGCTATCGGGGCTCGGATCCTCATGCACGCGATAGCAGGCCTCGATATCACGGTCTGCCAGCCACTCTGCAACGCACTCGTTGGCGAGCAGCATGGCTTCCTCGAT
>CALLFD010000081.1 GCA_937997605.1 uncultured Collinsella sp.
TCGACCAGGATGGTGCCGAGGCGTGCCATCGTGCCACCGCGGCTGCGGCGCCCGATATCCGCGAGCATCGACGAGACATCCTTAAAATAGCGAAGGATGAACGCGTTGAGGTTGATGCTAAGAAGCGTCTCGTCCATATCGAAAACGACTGCTTTGAGCACGCGGGCACCTTTCTCGATAAATCGTTCCAGAATCGTTGGCTCCGGATACTTTACCCCAAAGCCGTATGCCTAACTGCCTATCGTCAACTTATGGAGACGGTCGTCCACAAGATTGCGAAAAAGTCTCCATACGAGTAAAAAATCGCAGTTCACGCTTGAAATCGAAATGATTTCCCCGTAACCTATACGAACGTGATTGCATAAGCGTCACATTAGTATCTGTCGGCTCCCGAGTGTTCCTAAACGTTGTGTGCTTGTCGCACCCTTCTGTAGGTCCTAGCAATCGGGGCCCCGTAGTTCGAAAGGGGTCCACCTTTGAGTGAGATTCAGAACTCGTCCATTTTCTCTCTTGACGATGTCAACGAGGAGGAGATGAACAACCTCATCGACGGTACGATTACCGACTTTGATGAGGGCGATCTCGTTAACGGCACTGTCGTTAAGATCGAGCATGACGAGGTGCTCGTTGACATCGGATTCAAGTCCGAGGGCGTTATCCCGGTCCGCGAGCTGTCCATCCGCAAGGACGCTAACCCTGCAGACATCGTTGCACTCGGTGATCCCATCGAGGCTCTGGTTCTCCAGAAGGAGGACAAGGACGGTCGTCTGGTCCTGTCCAAGAAGCGTGCCGAGTACGAGCGTGCTTGGAACCGCATCGAGGAGAAGTTCAACTCTGGCGAGAACGTCGAGGGCGAGGTTATCGAGGTTGTCAAGGGCGGCCTGATCCTCGACATCGGCCTGCGTGGCTTCCTGCCCGCTTCCCTCGTCGACCTCCGTCGCGTCAAGGACCTCACATCTTACATGGGCACCCGCATCGAGGCCCGCGTCATCGAGATGGACCGCAACCGCAACAACGTCGTCCTCTCCCGTCGCGTCGTGCTCGAGGAGTCCCGTAAGGCTGAGCGCTCCGAGATCCTGTCCAAGCTCAAGTCTGGCATGCGTCTCCAGGGCACCGTTTCCTCCATCGTCGACTTCGGCGCCTTCGTCGACCTCGGCGGTATCGACGGCCTCATCCACATCTCCGAGCTCTCTTGGAACCACGTCAACCATCCTTCCGAGGTTGTCAAGGTCGGCCAGGAGGTCGAGGTCGAGGTTCTCGACGTCGATCTCAACCGCGAGCGCATCTCCCTGGGTCTCAAGCAGACCACCGAGGATCCGTGGCGTGCACTGGTCAAGAAGTACCCCGTCGGCGCTATCGTCGAGGGCACTGTGACCAAGCTTGTCCCGTTCGGCGCTTTCGTCGACCTGGGCGAGGGCATCGAGGGCCTGGTGCACATCTCCGAGATGGCCAACAAGCACGTCGATCAGCCTTCTCAGGTCACCCATGTGGGCGACAAGGTTCAGGTCAAGGTCATGGAGATCGACCTCGACCGTCGTCGTATCTCCCTGTCCATGAAGTCTGCTGCTGAGACTCTGGGCGTCGAGATCGAGGTTACCCCGCTGCCTTCCGAGAAGAAGGACGAGGAGACCGACGCCGAGTAAATTGGTTTGACGATCACTTGTTTTAAGGGATCCGTCCGTAATGGACGGATCCCTTTTTGCATTTGGCGCCGAGATGCGCAATGCTGCCGGGCTGTCCACAGGCTATTGGATTGTCGGTGCATGAAAAAATGCCGACATCCCGCCTCGGGGAGGAGGCGGGAACACACCGAGTAGACGGAGGGGTGCGGAGCGCGGCCGTGTCTCGACTGACGACGTTGCCCATCGACGACTCTATTGTACTGCATGGCGTGGTTCTTGGTTTATCGTGTCGAACGCTTGTGTTGTGCCACTGCCTGCGGCAACGGTGTGCTACACTCTTGCACTGCTGAGTGGGCCAGACGGTCGCGCGATGTGCTGCTTGCAGCACGCGTGAGGAAAGTCCGGGCTCCAGAGGGCGGGATGCCGGCTAACGGCCGGGCGGAGTGATCCGACGGAAAGCGCCGCAGAAAAGAAGACTCCCACCTGCGCCGCAAGGCGTAAAGGGAAAAGCTGAAACGGTGGTGTAAGAGACCACCAGCGTCGTGGCAACACGGCGGCTTGGCAAGCCCCATCCGGAGCAAGCGCGAATAGGAACGCTATGGGCCGGCCCGGTCCGCGTTCGGGTAGCGTGCGTGGAGCTGCACGGTAACGTACAGACAAGATAAATGACCGTTCACGACAGAACCCGGCTTATAGGCCCACTTGGCATTTTTGTTACCCTGACAATCGGTACGGCCTTTGCCGTATTATTGAGGCTGTTTGTTGCCGCGCTTAGTTTTGTTGAGGGGCTTTGTTGGACAGCTATTTTACTCTGCAATCGAATATTGAGGCTTCGGGCGAGTTTGTGGACCGCAAGAGCCGGTTTATTGCCCAGCTGGTCCATATTGAGTCCGAGGATGAGGCGAATGCCTTTATCGAGATGGTTCGCAAGCGTCATTACGACGCTCGACACAATGTTCCCGCGTGGATTTTGGTCGATGGACGCGAGCGCCAGAGCGATGACGGCGAGCCGAGCCGCACGAGCGGTATGCCGACGCTCGAGGTGTTGCGCGGCGCAGGGCTCAAAAATGTTTGCTGCGTAGTGACGCGCTATTTTGGTGGCACGCTATTGGGGCCTGGTGGATTAGTGCGCGCCTATACCGCGGCGACGCAAGCGGCGGTGGCGGCCGCTCGGGAGGCTGGGCAGATCGTTGAGATGACGAGTGTCGTACCGGTTGACGTGCATGTGGCCTATCCGCAGTATGAGCAGGTGCTTCGTTTGGCGCAGGATTCGGATGCCAAGGTTTCGGATACCGATTACGCGGATGCCGTGACACTTCATTTGGTGTTTAAAGCGGGGGAGCAGGAGCCGTTTTGCGCTAAGATGCGCGAGCTTATGGCGGGGCGCGAGGAGATCGAGGTCGGCGCTCCCGAATTTGCCGAGTTTTAACGACGACGGCCGGCGTGCTTTTGGATGAATCCCAAGCGCGCCGGCCGTTGTTTTATGTTGCTGCCGTTTACTCGGCGAGCTGCTTTAGCACATCGCAGGCGATCTCGACGGCATCGTCGATGCAGCCGGGGCAGCTGCGGAGCGGACCCTTATCCGATCCGATGCCCTTGAGCGTGCCGCAGACGGTCGTCGTGTTCTTCTCGCCAAAACGCTTGGCGATTTCGCGCGACAGCTTGTAGGTCTGGCCCTTGGTCTTGGGGTTTTCCATGCCGTCGCTCATTACAAAGCCCATGATGGCCACGGCGCCCGAGATGGCGCCGCAGGTTTCGGTCATGCCACCCATGCCGGCGCCAAAGCCCTCGGTGAGGGTAAAGGCGACCTGGGGGTCGAGCCCGACGGCAGGTGCGAGCGTACAGGCGACGGCCTGTGCACAGTTAAAGCCACGGGCGTGGTATTCGGCAGCCTGAGCCTGACAGGCGGTGATGTCGAGCTGGGCCGTATCGATTTGCTTCATCGTTG
>CALLFD010000082.1 GCA_937997605.1 uncultured Collinsella sp.
GTCGAAGAGGCCTCGCGTGCGCAGGGGAGCCGCGTCGAGGAAGCGCGCTTTGCGCTCGAGCGCATCGGCGAGGTCGACCCCAAACCGGGCGAGTATGAGGAACTCGAGGAACTGCTGCCGCGCTCCGAACATGCCGAGGTGCTGGTTGCCACAGCTAACGATGCCCATGCATCGCTTGCCTCTGAAGGGGGAGCGCTCGATGCCGTGAACAGCGCCGTGGCAGAACTTTCCCGTATGGCTACCGTCGATCGCAAACTTGGCGACATTGCCGATTTGCTTTCGGATGCCTGTATCTCCCTTGAGGATTGCGCGAACGAACTTCGTGCCTATCGCGATGGCGTCGCCTTCGACCCGCGCGAGCTCGCTCGCATGCGTGAGCGGTATTCCGACCTCAAGGGCCTGTTGCGTCAGTGGGGTCCCACCATGGACGATGTTTTTGCCATGCGCGATCGCTCGCAAGAACTGCTGTCCTTGGTCGATGATGGCGATGAACAGATCAAAAAGGCGCGTGAGGCACTCGGGAGCGCCGAGCGCGAGTTGTTTGCCGCTGCCAAGGCACTTAAGCGCGCTCGCAATACGGCGGCCCCGCGCTTCTGCCACGAGGTCGGCCGCCAGATGGCTCGCCTGGAGATGGGTAGTGCCGAGCTCGTCTGGGAGTCGCGTGATCTTCCCCGTGCTGAGTGGACGCCCGTTGGTCCTTCGAGCTACGAGCTGCTATACCGCAGCGGTGCCGGTTTGACGCCGCGCCCCCTGCGTCGAATTGCGTCGGGCGGCGAGCTCAGCCGCGTCATGTTGGCAAGCAAGGTTGTCCTCGGTAACGCGGACGGTGTCGATACTCTGGTGTTTGACGAGGTCGATGCTGGTGTCGGTGGCTCCACGGCGCGTGCACTCGCGGGCGTGCTGGCAGATCTCGCCGCTACGTATCAGGTGATTGTCGTAACCCATTTGGCGCAGGTCGCCGTCATGGCTGACAAGCATTATGTTGTCAGCAAGGAACCGGGCGATGTTCCCCAGACGCATTTGGACGAGGTAACCGGCGAAGCGCGTACCGCCGAGATCGCCCGCATGTTGAGCGGCGATCAATCGGAGGCAAGCTTGGCCCACGCAAAGCAGATGCTCAAAGAAGCTCGAGGTTAGGTCGTATCAGCGGTGTTGATGGGACAAAATAGACTGAAATTTTTGTCCCACTACGCGTTTTACTCAACGACCTTATCCGGCTGGATGAGCTCCTCGTAGTAGCTGATATGTTCGCGAGCGTCTTCAATCTCGGGCAGCAGGAAGTTGTAGATGACTTCGATGATCATCGTGGC
>CALLFD010000083.1 GCA_937997605.1 uncultured Collinsella sp.
CACAACTTGGGTGAGCAGGGGGTGAGCATCCGTGATTAGCGATGAGGAGAAAGACCAGGTACGCGCTGCGTCCGACTTAGTCGCCATCGTGCAGGAAACGGTTGAGCTCAAGCCCCGCGGCCACGAGTTTTGGGGTTGCTGCCCCTTCCATGGCGAAAAGACGCCGTCATTCCACATTATCCCCGCCACGCAGGTGTGGCATTGCTTTGGTTGCGGTGAGGGCGGCGACGTCTTCACCTATATCATGAAGCGCGAGAACCTGAGCTTTCCCGAGTCAATCCGTTATTTGGCCGATCGCGCGGGTATTGAGCTGCATGACACCGGAGATCGCCGCGAGCGCGGTACCAAGCGTGCCCGCATCTACGATTTGTGCGCCGAGACCGCCCGGTTCTACCACACGATGCTTATGCGCGGTAAGGACGGCCGTCCGCGCGAGTACTTTGCCAGCCGCGGCATGGGTGGCGACGTCTGCCGCCGCTACTGCCTGGGCTTTGCGCCGGGCCGCAACGCGCTTGTGTCGCACCTGTCTCAGGCGGGCTTTACCCCGCAGGAGATGATCGATGCCAACGTGGCCGTGAGCCGTGGGCGCGGACAGCTCGCCGACCGCTTTTACGACCGCGTGATGTTTCCCATCTTTGACGAGCAAGGGCATAACATCGCCTTTGGCGGTCGCATTATGGGCGACGGCCAGCCTAAGTATCTCAACACCGCCGAGACGAGCGTGTTCCATAAAAAGCGAAACCTCTACGGCTTTAACTGGGCCAAGGAGTTTATCGTCGCGCAGGATACCGCCATCGTGGTGGAGGGTTATACCGACTGTATCGCCTGCTGGGAGGCGGGGATCAAAAACGTCGTCGCCACGCTGGGCACCGCGCTCACGGAGCATCACGTCAAGACGCTCACCCGCTTTGCCAAGCGCATCGTGTATATGTTTGACGGCGATGCCGCGGGCCAGAAGGCCGCCCGCCGCGCGATTCAGTTTATCGAGCAGGATTCGATGGACCTGCGCTGCGTGGTACTGCCCGACGGCAACGATCCCATGGAGTTCATCACGGCGCATGGCGGACAGGAACTGCAGGCGCGCATCGACGCTGCCGAGCCGCTTATGGACTTTGTCTACCGTTCGCTGCAGGAGTCGAGCGACATCACCACGCCGGGCGGTCGCGCCAAGGCGCTGGAGGACGCTCTCACGCTCATCTATCCGCTTCGTGACAGCTATATGATCGATACGTACTTTATCCAGATTGCCGATCTGCTGGGTTTGGATTTGGAGACGGTGCGCGCGAGCTCGGGCCGTGTGTTTCGCGATGTCGCCAAGCGCGAAGATGCTGAGCGCCGTCGCGAGCAGAACTATGAACGCCAGCGGGCACAAGCCGAGCGCTCTGGTAGCGCGGGCGGTCGGGCGTCTGGTTCGCAGGGGACATCTCGCGGTGCTTGGGCGTCGGGCGCGACGCCGCCGGTGTCCGCGCCGGTCGAAGAAGAGCCGTACGACTATGTCCCGCTCGATGCCTACGGTGCCGCGCCCGTAGAGGTCGTCGATGATCTGCCGCCGATCGATGTGCCTGGTGGTATGGGCGCTGTGCCTGTGCCTGATGGTTCGAACGCACCGGCTGCGGCGGCGCCGATGGTTTTGACCGATCTAGAGCGCAAGTCCTTGGCAGGGGAGCGCGAGCTGCTGACTATGCTCACGAGCTACCCCGACCTGTTCCGCACGTATGCCGACCGCATCTGCTCCATCGAGTGGGTTGACCCACGTCACGAGTCCATCGCATGGGCCGTTCTGGCAACGCCGCCGGGAACCGATCCTGCAGCCTGCATGGATGCGGCACGCTCGGTGTGTCCCGAGGCGGCAACGCTTGTGAGTGCCGGGCGCATCTCGGCGACGAGCAAGCACCCCACCGAGACGAACATCGTGTTTATGCTCGATACGCTCGAGCTCTACACCATCAAACGCCGCATGCGTGCCGCACAGGCCAAGCTGCGCCAGGACCGTTCGCTCGATGATGAGGCCCGTCGCGCGCTGACCGTTCAGGCCGCGCAAGATTCGCAGCGTCAACGCGAACTGCAAAAGTCGATCGGCGGTGTGGCGGACCCGTTCCGTTTGATCGGCCTGGAGGCCGCAGGCACCGAACAAGCCTAGATGTTGTGGTCAACCAGCGTATTCTCGCCTATATCCAGTCCTCTTTTTGGGTATAGACGTCAATGTGTGTGCTAAAGTATTGAGTCCTGTGGACTATGAAGGGAGAATCTGTGCCAAAAAAGACTGAGAGCACGGGTACTGGGCTGGAATCCTACGTTGCAAAGCTCATGGGCAACGGCTCAAACAGGACTTCGGTAACCGAGGACGAGATTCAGGTCGCCCTGAAGGATATCGATGTTTCTGACGAGCAGCTCACCGCGGTGTATTCCGCGCTGCGCAACAGCGGCATCCAGATTATCTCCGCGAGCGGTAACGACGACGCCCCCATGGACGTCGACGATGACGATAACGATACCGATACCGACGATTTCGATGACGACGACGAGCACGATTCCGGCTCGCTTGACGATCATGAGCTCAAGATGGCCCGTCAGGCCGACGCCGAGATGGGTTCTTCCAAGAGCAAGAAGAAGCGCACCGTGCGCACGTCCCGTTCACGCTCCCGCGTGCGTGGCATCGATGCCTCCACGGTGATGCTGACCGGCGATCCGGTCCGTATGTACCTTAAGGAGATCGGTAAGGTCGACCTGCTGACCGCCTCCGAAGAGGTCGATCTGGCCATGAAGATCGAGGCCGGTCTCGAGGCCACCGAGAAGCTCGAGGCTGCCGATGCTGGTGAGCTCG
>CALLFD010000084.1 GCA_937997605.1 uncultured Collinsella sp.
TTTGCCGTCCAAGACTACCGTCCAGACCGTGGAGGTTTCCGGTGAGTGATACCAACCAAGACAAGACCGCCCGCACGCCGCGCCTGACGATCGACCAGAACGCTACGCCGGCAGGCGAGTCCGCCGACACCAAGCCCGAGGCCTGCGAGCAGCACGACAGCGTCGCCAACGACTTTGACGAGGCCATGGGTCTCATCAAGGGTACGGGCGCTGCTATCTGGAGCTATGCCGTGCGCCACCCCAACACTACGCTCGGCGCCGTGGCAGGCTTTATCCTCGCTGTGCTGGTACTTACGTTGGGCCTGTGGGACACGCTCGTCATCGCATTCTTTGTGCTGATCGGCGCCGTGATCGGCCAGATTCGCGACGGCGAGAACGGTATCGTCAACTTCTTCGGCCGTCTGTTTAGCGGCCGCTAATATGTATTCGACTGTCGCATCCGCGGCAGGCATAAGGAGGAACCATGGCTTTTAACACGAAGGTCGATGTAGCCGATACCGAGCTCGAGGCGAACGAGGCCGCCGCCGAGGCGGAGGATGTAACGCTCGAGGACGAGGCGCTCGTCGAGGCCGAGTCCGAAGACGTGGCGGACGAGGACGACGAGGAGGCGGACGAGTCCGAGGACTCGCTGACCTATTCCAACGGCGTGATCGAGAAGATCGTCGCCATGGCCACCCGCGAGGTGCCGCACGTGTTGGGCATGAAGGGTAACCTTATGCACTTTGTGCAGGAGCAGTTTGGTGCCGAGAACTTGACCAAGGGCGTGACGGTCGAGGTCACCGACGACAACCGCGTGGTCGTCAACATCTCGGTCATCATCGAGTATGGCGCCTATGCGCCTGCGATCTTTGACGACGTTAAGGCGCGCGTCACCGAGCGTCTGGCCGCGATGACCGGCCTTGAGGTGGCAGGCGTCAACCTGCGCATCGAGGATGTCATCACCCCCGAGGAGTACGAGCACCGCACCAGCCAGCACGAGTAACCTACTAAAAAGGGACAGGTTTGTTTTGGTAGGTTTTACCTGCGAAAACGCCAAACGGTCGACCGCGCAAGCAAAAGCGCGGTCGACCGTTTTCTATATAGCCTCGATCTAGTCATACCGCTCGTCTAACTAAGGGTTGCAATCTTCGCGTTCCGCGTTACCCTAATGGGCGCATTGTTTCCAAATTGTTAACGAGGGGTTGCCGTAATGGCCGACGAACACGAGACCGAAAGCAAGGCATGGGCGATTGAAGCCGCTGCGGCAGAGGCGGCGTCGCGTGCCGCCGAGGAGGTGCATCGTCCTCCGGTGGTGCCGATGGAGCGCGTTGTCGGTCGCGAGGATATCGAACGTGGCGAGCGCGCCGGCCGCAAGCGCAGCCAAGAGCCAGGGTTTCCGCGCTTTTTTGCCGAGCTCAATTTGGGGCTGATCCTCACGGCCTTTGCCATCGTGGCTTTCAAAACGCCCAATCACTTTGCCTTCGGCGGCACCTCGGGTGTGTCGGTCATTCTTTCCACGCTGTTCCCGACTCTGCCCGTCGGCGTCTTTATGTGGATTATCAACGCGGTCCTGGTCATCCTGGGCTTTATCTTTTTGGAGCGCAAGGCAATCCTTTGGAGCGTCTTTGCCTCGTTTGCGCTTTCGGCCTACGTCTCGCTGTTTGAGCTCTTCATCCCGACGGATGTTTCGATGACGGGCGATATGTGGCTCGACCTGTGTTTTGCCGTCATCTTGCCGGCGCTGGGCAGTGCCATTGTCTTTGACATTGGCGCCTCGACGGGCGGCACCGACATCCTTGCCATGATCCTCAAGCGTCGTACGACGCTCGAGATCGGACGCGCCTTGTTGCTGGTCGATATCGGCATCGTGACCGTCGCGGCTTTCCTGTATGGCCCGCGCGTCGGCCTGTACTGCGTACTTGGCCTGTTTGCCAAGACGCTCGTGGTCGACAAGGCCATCGAGAGCATTCACTTGCGCAAGGTCTGCACGATCATTTGCTCCGAGCCCCTTAAGGTCGAGGAGTTTATCGTCAAGCATCTCAACCGCACGGCAACGATCAGCCGTGGTTACGGCGCCTTCTCGGGCAGGTGCGTCACGGTGATTATGAGCGTGCTGAGCCGTCGCGAGGCCGTGCAACTGCGCCGCTATGCGCGCGAAGTCGATCCGGGTGCCTTTATCACGATCGTTGACAGCTCCGAGATCGTCGGCAAGGGCTTCCGCGGAACGAACTAGCGCAGACGTATTCAACGAACCGCCTGCTGGCGCCGTGTACCTTGCAAATCGGTCATCTTTGAGTATTTGACCCCACATTGGGCAATAATGATGCTAAAGACATCGTTTGCGATCCAAGTGATTCGTTCAAGATACGAAGGGATGATTCTATGTTCTGCTCGCAGTGTGGCGCCCCCATGGGCGATAACGACAAGTTCTGCGGCGTGTGTGGTGCTCCTAATGCCGGTGCCGCTGGCCCCGCTCCCCAGGGACAGCCTCAGTCCCAGCAGTTTGTTCCGCAGCCGCCCGTGGCGAATGCGCCAAAGGGCTGTGTGGCTCAGGCGTTCCAAGATATGACCAAGACTCCGGGCGTGCTTCAGCGTGTATGCCAAATTGCGTTTTTGCCGGCGCTGATTTGCGTTGTGTCGGTGCTCGTGTTGTTTATTCCCGTTATTGGCGGCATTGCGGCTGCCATCGGCTTTTTGGCAGCTTGCATTGCGAGCGTGTGCGGTTCCGGCTTTGGTATCGAGTGGGGTCGCGATCTGTCGCTTAAGGTCGATGACGGCATGGACCGTCCACTCATGCGTTCCACGTCGTTTGGTCTCGGAGTCTTTTCGAGCGTTATTTCGGTCGTGCTCGAGGTTATCGCTGCCATTCCCGTTATCGGTGTAGTGCTTTCGCTGGTGGAGGGCGTGGTAATTGGCGCCGCGGGCTCGTATTCTTATTACGGCTCTTATGCGCTCGAGGCTGCGCTGTTCGGTTCGCTCGGCCTGCTTGTCCTGGCGCTAATTGCCTCGGCGATTCTGGGTGTCTTCTTTAAGATGTTCGCCGACATCGCCGTGATGCACTTTGCGGTGACCGGTCGCGTCGAGAGCGCGTTTTCGCTCGATAAGGTCTGGGCGGCGTTTAAGCACAACAAGACCAAGCTGTTCTGTGCTTCGTTCCTTCCCGAGTTTTTGACGGGCCTGGTCGCCAACGTTGTCACATGGATCTTGACGGTCGTCTTTGGCGCCATTGCCTCTGTCGGTATGTATAGCTACTACTATCGTCCTACGGGTATTGAGGCAATTGTTACCGGCGGTGGCGTCACGCTCGCGCTGTTCTTGGTGCTGGTCGCTTTCGTCACCGTATTTCTTACGGTCTTTGGAAAGATGCTCAAGCATCGTGCCGTTGGCTATTGGGCCGCACGCTATGCAAGCGAGTGGGCCGATGAGGATAAGGACGACGTCCTGACTTTTGTGTTGCCTTTCGAGAAGAAGTCCGCTCCTTCGGGTTACAGCGCTCCGGATGCCGAGCCCGCACCTGAGCCCGCTCCCGCGACCGAGCCTGAGCCGGCGCCCGAGCCTGAGACGGCATCTGAGTCCGAGCCTGCACCTGAGCCTGAGCCTGAGCCGGCACCTGCACCTGAGCCGGCGTCCGAGCCAAGCTCCGACGAGGAGCCTCAGGACGAGTAGCCACGCCGCCTGCTATTTGGGGACGGGGTAGAAATAGTAGAAATAGCGCTTGAAGAATGAGCGGGGGCGGACGTTTCGATACGTCCGCCCCCGCTCTGCTTTAGCCAGGCTGTTATGGATGGGTGTGACGACTACTCGTCGTGCTTCTCCTCGCGGCGTGCAGCAGCGCGTGCGTCGTGGATGCCCTTGATCGCGGCATGGCGAGCCGTTCGGGCATCATGGATGGCGTCGCGAGCCTCGGCGGTCGTCGCCTTGGCAGAGCGCAACTTGGCGGCCAGATCGGGGTTGGTTTCGGCGACCGCGGTAATCGCGGGGCCGTCGAGCTCCTCTTGCGTGGGCTCGGCCAAAAAGTCGATAGCATACTGGGCGGCCACCATGGAGCCCTTTGCCAGCACGGTCTCGTCGATCTTGTAGAAGCAGGAATGCTGGGCGTACGTGGCGCCAATCTTGGGGTTGCGCGTACCTACAAAGGCGAGCACGCCCGGTACGCGACGCAGGTACTCCGAAAAATCCTCGCCCGAAAGCGTGCCGCAATAATGGCCTTGGCCGGTGGGGCCCAGGCACTTGATTACAGCCTGACGGCAGCGCTCGCTCGAGGCGGCGTCGTTTTCGACCTTGTAGTTGGCGATGGTGTAGTCGGTGAGCTCTGCCTCGGCGCCCAGAGCTGCCGCGGTATGCTCCACGATGCGGCGCATGAGCTCCGGCATTTCCTCGTGGGTCGAATCGCCGTAGGTGCGCACTGTGCCGGCGAGGTAGGCCGTGCCGGCGATAACGTTGCGCGCGGTGCCGCCGTGTAGCTCGCCGACGGTGATGACGGCCGGCTCGTAGGGGCTGATTTCGCGCGAGACGATGGTCTGCAGGGCGTTGACAATTTCGGCGGCAACCATGACGGCGTCGTGACCTCGCTGGGGCATGGCGCCATGGCACGAGGTGCCGCGGACGTCGATGCGGAACCAGT
>CALLFD010000085.1 GCA_937997605.1 uncultured Collinsella sp.
ACTGGGTCTTGTCGATGTGATAGACGTCATCGGCAGGGGAGAGAACCTCGGACTCATCGATGTAGTCGATCTCGATGGCCTGCAGGACCTGCGCCTCGACGATGTGACCGATGCGGCACTTGGCCATGACGGGGATGGAGACGGCCTCCTGGATGCCCTTGATCATCTTGGGGTCGCTCATGCGCGAGACGCCGCCTGCGGCACGGATGTCGGCCGGGATGCGCTCGAGGGCCATGACGGCGCAGGCGCCTGCCTCCTCGGCGATGCGTGCCTGCTCGGGCGTGGTAACGTCCATGATGACGCCGCCCTTGAGCATCTGCGCGAGCTCGCGATTGAGTTTGACGCGGTCGGCCTTGCTGTTCTGTTCTGCCATGGTTGCTCCCTTGGTTGGCATGTGCATTGCTTGACGGAACATCCTATCGGGGAGCTGGGTATGACAAAATACTCAGTTTTCGAGATAATTACAAGGTCAGACTAATACCAGATTGAATGACTTAATAAGGTCAGGTGATAGGCTCATGCTTGACTACAATTTGGAAAAACGCGGCGAAGCATCGCTCTATGAGTATGTTTACCAGCAAATTCGAGATGATATCGTAGCTGGACGCATTGTGGCGGGGGAGCATTTGCCGTCTAAGCGCGCCTTTGCCAGTCATCTGGGAATCAGTGTTATTACCATCGAGAATGCATATAGCCAGTTACTCGCTGAGGGCTATATTTGCTCAATACCACGTCGTGGCTACTACGCTTGCGAGCTTCCGGATGCACCGGTTTTGGCTTCGGCTGCGGAGGGCATCGACCGAGATGCCGTCTCTGTGGGCCCCAGCGTGCATGATGTCAACGGACAGGTCGAGCGATTCGATGCGCTTTCTCCTTCTGCTTTGGAGGCGGCGCGGCTTTGGCAAAGCGCGCTACGGGCGACGCTGGCATCCGAAGACGAGCGCGAAATCTTTTCGCCCGCACCGGCGCAGGGCACTGCTCGGCTGCGACGCGCAATTGCTCACCATCTGCACGGGACAAGGGGTATGAATGTCGACCCCAACAACATCGTTATCGGTGCGGGCGCCCAGCTGCTCGATACCATGTTGGTTCAGTTGCTTGGCGCGGACAAGGTGTATGCGGTTGAGGATCCGGGCTATTTGCGTCTGACGCGTATCTATCAGGCTATGGGCTGCAAAGTTCGACATATCCCGTTGGATGATGAGGGCGTGGACTTGAGCACTCTGCAGAAAAGCGGGACCGATGTCCTTCACCTGATGCCGTCCCATCAGTATCCGACCGGCCTTGTGACGAGCATTGCGCGTCGCTATGCGCTTCTGAGCTGGGCCGCCGAGCGACCAGGTCGGTATCTCATCGAAGATGACTTTGATTGTGAGTTTCGCCTTGCCGGGAAGCCGATTCCCGCGCTCGCGTCGATCGATGCCGCCCAGTCGGTTATATACACCAACACGTTTTCGAAGAGCCTGTCTTCGGCGTTGCGCCTAGCGTACATGGTGTTGCCCGACGAGCTGATGGAGCGGTTTAGGCGCGACCTTGGTTTTTACGCCTCGTCGGTGAGCTCTGTTGACCAGGTTGCTTTGGCGCGTTTACTGGAATCGGGTGATTACGAGCGACATGTGAACCGCGTGCGCGTGCGCGCTCGCGAGGCGCGCGATGGCCTGGCGGCGCTTGTGCGGAAGGCGTTTCCGGCAGGGGAAGTCTCGATCGAGCATGCAGACGCGGGTCTTTACTGCACTGTGGTTGCGGAGCGCGGAACGGGCGGAAGCTCTTTTGCGCGGGCTCTC
>CALLFD010000086.1 GCA_937997605.1 uncultured Collinsella sp.
GGTGCGAGGCAGACGGCGATGACCGCCATCAGCCATATCCAGGGCCGGCCGTGCGGCCCCTTGTTACCCATGCGCATGTGCTGCGCCTTTCGTTCGGGCCGCGCCGCGACTGGCGCGGCAGCGTCGCCCGGCGGATGCCGGGCGGTCGGTTTTTGTCCCTGCTACAAGACGTCCATCGACGACGCTAATCGTATCGGCTAAGATGGAAACGCCGGCGGAGGCGCTGCTAACTTCCCCCTTACGATCAGGCGGGCATGCATGACTTTTCGGGGATGGCCGATGCCGGCGGGATGGGTTACCCGCCATCCCCTTTGATTGGGCCGTGGCCCCGCGTCTTCGGATGCGGGGCCGGCGTCTTCAAACACCAACCCTTTGCATTACTGGTCTGTTCAATCCAAGGTCCAAGAGCTATAATTTCCTTGTCAGACGCACGTCTGGCATACCTAATCAAGGGGGCAAAAATGTTACGTACCAAGCATTTGAAGATGGCAGTGGTTCCAATGACTCTGCTGGCGCTCCTGTCGACGGCAGTCCCGGTGGCATCTGCTCAAGAAACCACTGACGAGTCGTTCTATGAACTTACCACCACTCCGTCGGGCGGGGACATGATTGTCGGCGAACCTGGCACAACGATTCTCTTTGATTCCAGCAACGGCGAATTGGTGGACGTGCTGCCGCCGAGCGAGGCTGAAGATTATTCGGTAACTGTCTCGCGTGGATGCACTGATTCCAATGCTGGATGCTGGGCTGGCGGGAGCACTTTGGGTGACATGCAGTTTGCAGGCACCGGAACGGCAACGGGGTCCTGGCCGTATCGCAACAGCTATACGACCGGCAATAAGTCGGGACAGATCACCTTCGCAATCAACGGAGTTACATACACCCCTGTCGCAGCTGGTCCGTGGATGCGCATCGCCACGGCAGACGGCTCTGGCGTCGACGGCGTATCCGTTACCCGCTGGTAAGGATGTCTTTCTAAATTTCGGGCCGGTGTCTTCGGATGCCGGCCCTTTGCGTTCCTATCGCGTGTGCCGTATGCGGTGCCGGCGCGGTTTCAGGGTGCGGGCCGCGTCCAGGTTGCGTTCGAGCCTCTCGGCGAACCGTTGGTTGAACCGTTCGCCGGCGAGTCTGCCGCTGAGCCTGTCGATGCGTTCTTGGAACGGCTTGCGCACGTGGTCCAAGGTGATTCGAGACGCCTCGTCGCGGTACGCGGCCGCTCCGGCGTACGTGCCGGGGATGGCCGCGTCCTTCAGCCACGGAGCCGTCCGGCGCAGCAGCTCGGATTGCTCCGCCACCGTCCGCGCCGCGGCCCGGCGGAGCCTGCCTCGCGATAGCAGGCCGGCGTTTTCGGCCTTGCGGCACGCCTCGCATGCCACATCGATGATGCGTTGCACCTCCAGCACCTCCTGCGGCGGCGTGGTCCTCCACTGTTCGTCCATCTCGGCCAGTTCGCGGCGCGCCCGGGCCAGTTCGTCGGTCAGGGCCTCGCTTGGGTCCGGCGTCCGCGCGGGCGGCGCGGTGCGTAGCTGGGACGTGGACTAGCAGGCGGCGAAGCAGGCCCCGCGATTCTTTCGCGGGGCTTTTTCGTTCCCCAAGCCCCGAGTGTCCAGACCGGCGCGCGCTGAATCGACGGACGATTGGAGCGGACGGGGACGGCTACCCCCGCCAAACGCATCGACGGAAAGGACGGGGCATGAACGAAATCACGCCATGCAGGACACCGCAGAGAAACCATGAAATCGGCACTGGAGTAGCAAGTGACGTGATTGGATATCCAATCACGTCACTTGCTACTCCGGCCTTGCGGCTTTTGCGCGGAGCATTTCCGGTCATCGGCTTTCGGCACTCGGGTTGTTGCTCCAGCGCCGAAGGGCGCTGGAGGTGCTGCGTTCGGTTCATGTACATGAACCGTCTAGCTTGCTTACCTTCGATTTGATGGGCATCTCCATGTGGGTGTCCATGGACATATCCATGTGGATGTCCATCGAGATGTTCATCGAGATATCCATAGGGTGTCCATGGACACCTCCATGGAGATGTCCATCTGAGCGCACAGGAAGCCGGGGCGGTGGGCTGGGTTCAGCCGACGCTTTGCTGGGCTGAAATATCTAACTTGGTTCCCGCGTATTTGTTCACTGTACAAATACGATGCATGCTGTAGCCATGTCCGATGAGTATTCGCAGCCGACGCTTGAGCTGTCGCGCACGCTCGAAGGCTGGTGGCTGCCCGAACGCCCGCTGTGCTGCGACGACCCTTTCGTTGCTGTTTCAGGCGCGTAGCGCCCTTTTATAGAATCTTTTAATATCTTTTAGACTCCCGCGAGAGCAGTTGGCAGTAGGCGATTCGCAACTTTAAAGTGGACTTTTTGGGAAACCGAGGGGACTTTTTGGGAAGACTAAAGTGGACTTTTTGGGAAACCGAGGGGACTTTTTTAAAAAACATCTCCATTAGTGGTATGGTGAAATCATGTCCAACGAGATCGTGAAATATTCGAACCAGTTCAATGCCCAGGCATTACGCCGCTTCACTGCGCTTGACCTGGATCTGCTGATGGCCATCGCGGCAAGGGTGCGCGATAAGGAAATCGATGAGGTCACTTTCACTTTCGAGGAACTCCGCCGGTTGGCTCACGTCAAGAAGAACCTCACCGACAAGGAGCTGGCGGCACGAATCGTTGAGGTCAACGACCGGTTGCTCGCCTGTCGGTTCCGGTTCCAGGATGACAGCAGGACGGTGCAGTTCACGCTGTTTTCCGGCTTCGAGACCGATTGGAAGACCAGGAAACTATTGGTCGCGGTCAACCCGCGCTTCTCGTTCCTGCTCAACGACCTCACGTCGCAGTTCACGCGCTTCGAATTGGCCGAGTTCACGGCCTTGAAATCCAGCTACGCGAAGGAGACGTATCGGCGTCTGAAGCAGTATCGACAGACCGGCGTCTGGAAGGTCTCGATCGAGGAGTTCCGCCGACTGCTGGACGTTCCAGAAAGCTACCAGACACGTGATCTGAACAAGCGTGTGCTCAAGCCGATCCAGGACGAGCTGGGACCGTTGCTCAACCTGGTCGTCCACAAGAAGTTCCACAAGAAGGGAACAGGGCGCGGAGGACGTTCTTTGGTCGGCCTTGAGTTTGAGTTCGATCCGGAGAGGGTGCCCGGCGGCAAGGGAGCTCCGCGCGTGGACCTGAGCCGGTCCGTGCGGGAGGACACGGCCAGAAGATCGCTGGAGTCCGTCTCGCCGCACCTGGTGGAGGTCAGGGGCTGGGGCGAGGTCTGGTGGACCGGGGATTTCGACGTGGCGGCCGCGAGAGGGCACCTGGACGGCTCCCTGCCGGCCGAACGGTGCATGGCCTGCCGGATGGACGCGCGCAACGTGGCAGGCCATGGAAGCGCGTCCAACAGCCTTGTGGATGCGCCACTGTTCGACTGACGCTAAACGTTGAAACGCGAACACAACACTTAGGGAGGCCACCATGGAAATCCGTCACGCCGATTTGCAGATCGAGGTCGAGGACGCCGAGGACGGCGGCGTGCTGCTAACCATCATCGATTCCGCGCGCCTGTCGCTGTCCCTGCCGCGCAAGACGGCCGAAGACCTGCTGTCCGCGATAGACGCGTGCATGAAGACGGGTGAGCGCCAGACCACCGATTCGGTGGACGTGTGGAGGACGGCGGACGACCTGCCGCTGTTCGGAATGCACGTCGGAATCGATGGGGCGTCCTGGACGTGCGGCGCGGTGCGCAGCTGGGACGTGGACGGTCTGGCCGACGGGTTGGAGGCTCTGCTGGCGTAGCGGGCAGCGGCGGAAAGGCCCGTCCGGGCTTGCGCTCGGACGGGCCGGGGCCGTTCAGCGGCCGTTTCTCATCGCCCAGACGGCCAGGGCCGTGAGGATGACGTCGGCGGCGATGGGATGCACCGCCGGTGCGAGGCAGACGGCGATGACCGCCATCAGCCATATCCAGGGCCGGCCGTGCG
>CALLFD010000087.1 GCA_937997605.1 uncultured Collinsella sp.
TCACGGTGCTTATTTCCCGGTGATCACTCGGACCACTTCTTAGTGAACATCAACACATTGAATCGGACATGCGTATGCGCTGATTTATATAGCCCCATTGATTGACCCGAATTGCCCATCGTTTAGAGCACAATAATGAACAGGAGCACACCGAACCATTCAATAATCTGAAGTAGGACCACGGCCGACATGGTCGAAATGAGTTAGAACAACAAAAGGGCACTGGGGCCCGCATTAGCCCCAGTGCCCATAAGCAATACCGACAATGCTGCATCCGATAACGTGCGTTCCTTAAATAAACAAATACGCAATGCCAGCTCAAGCGGCCACTCACTCTTTAATCAGCTTGACGTTACTAAGCAAAACCGGAATACCATTACCGGTATATCCCTTAGTGGAGTAAACCCTGAACTCAAGCCAATCGAAATCAGATAGATCAATTTCATTCGACGGAATGTCAGTAGGTGCGGTATTCATCGTAATGTGGTCCTTTTGCCAAATTACTTTTGAATCGGACCCGTCGACAGAGCCCCTTAGTTCAAGTCTCGCCTCATAGTCCTTCAAGATGCTCGTGTCCTCTACGTATTCAACAGCAATTTTGCCATTCAACGAACGGTACTTCTTGCCGATATAAAATGATATAACCGAAGGAGAATCAGCACTATTAGGACGACCAACCCAAGTGTCGTCACTTGAATAACTATTGCCAGCAGTGTCTTTTTGAGAGCCTTCAATCAACTCAAAACGGCTGGAAGAAGCAACCGTAAGAGAGGTCAACGCCACTTCAGAAACGCCTTCAAGTTCATCCAAGAGGTCATTGATTCTTGCCGGATCTTTCACAATCTTCGAAGCAGCTTTCAAAACACTTTTCGCATCATCATACTTTTTAGATGACACCAGCTTGTTAGCTTTGGCTAAGACCTCTTCAGTGTAAGTAGACGAGTATTCAGCAAATGCAACAGCGCAGTCTCCAGATTTCTTAGAAGCCTTTGACAGCGAAGTCAAGGCTTCCTCATGTTTACCGGAATCCCAGGCAGCGGTAGCGTCAGCAAGAACCTGTTTACCCGCTTCCTCATCCTTGAGGGCATTGAGTTCCGCCTCGGCGTTAGCATAATCTCTATACGCGCTTTCAAGAGCCTCGTTAAGGCTCATGCTTTCTTCTACGGAATCAAAGCGCTTAGACAACTCGCCGACCATAGCAGACTGACCATGCAAATCACCAAGATACGCCGACAGGAGGCACGGTATTATTGCAAATAATATACCGAAAATAATCGGATGATTAGCATAAAATCGGGACTCTCTAGTGCTGGAATCTTTATCAGCCATTGTATCCCCTAACGCAAAACAAACAATATGAGTAACGCGCCTCTCAAAAGCACAAGCATGCCGGACCACAATTTCAAAAGAAAAAAGTGTGACAATCTGCGCAATCAATCGGACGAGCCGGCAACCAACTTATTACTTCCGGTATTTTGTATAGCTCTATTGTTTAACAACATGACAACCCTCATTAATCAGTCGACCAAATTCAATGGTCAACAAGTGGATGTTAACGTCATGCACCAGGCAGTAAACGCCTGAAACAATGGTACTCCCTAACACTTTAGAAGAGCGCAGCAGTCTAATAATATTCGTTGAACGGTAGTCGAATAATCGAACTGTTTGAAATACCGCTTGGGGATGCATTTAAATAGCGAGCCAACAGGTGATGTGCGCTCTCATAAAGAAAACATTGCAAAAGCTCGAGAGTCCATGCGTTTAGCTAGATTCAATGCCCTTCACAGCTCACACGGCCTCTCGACCCTCAATTTATAAATCCACAGACATTCGTATCGGAACAACCCAAACACGCACGTTCAAGTACTTTTGGATTAGACGAATCGCAGACCTAGGGGGCAATAGACGACATCAACGACTTGAACTTATACGGACCTGGCAGGTTTTCCCAGATATCCAGGTCTGATACGAACTCATTAATATGACGGCCTCGCCATCAAGATAACCGAATACAATGCCACTGCCTCTACAACCAAGCTAGGAAGACAGCAACCAAATAAGCGAGCCTAATCGACGCCCGAACCTAAAGAGTGAATGGCCCTCTTTAGCCAGAGCGGAATGCTTCTCTTCAGGCGTCCCTTGAAAACAAGCTTCCAATTATTCTTTTCAAATTTCGAAGCGAAAGCCGCTGCCCCTAGAGATCGATACTCAGCCATGAGCTCGTTGTAACAATCGGGCTTAGCCGATGGGTGCACGAGTTGGCCATTTTCACGCACAACATCATCCATCGGCACCTCTTTAATTACCCCATCGTTCCTAAGCTCATTTACAAGCGAAATGCCCTTATCCGTTGAAGCAATAATTACTGAAACGCCCTTTGAAGAGTCAATATTCTCACAATACTTTGCTGCGCCCCAAAAATCGCCTATCGTCCAGTCAGAATATCGTTCTCTTTTTGCATAAGGACAAGAGTAGCAGGATTCCCTGAAAAACATTCCTTGATAAAAGTAATAATAGTAGTAATAGACCTCTTCAGGCTTAAAGTAACGCGTTCTAACTTTGCCGTCTGAGGTCCTAAAATCAACGGCAAGTAGAGCGCCCCAACCCCTATTCTTATCACGGAATCTGAGATCTACGATCTCTCCATTCACCTTGGTTTCAAGATATTCAACGAAATCAAGAAACAGCTTCGCGCTCGGCACCCCATGACAAATGAGTTCAACACAGATTAAATTATCAGGAGTTTTGCGTCCAAACAGAGACCTTACAGCAGCACACTGACATGGAGTACCAGAAAACAGAACACCAGACCCCTCGGATACGTCTTGTTTTAACTTAGATAAAATCGGCGTTAAGTCGCTTTGAACATACTTTGAGCCCTGAACTCTAGAAATATCGGACCAATCGGCAATACGTGCATGTTCGGGCTTCATTCCTTTGCCCCAAGACGCGCCATAGACAACGCCCCCATTATCGAGAACATGTTTTGCAAGTGCAGAAAAAGCTCCTCCAGAAGCACTGCCGTGCAACGCATCCTTATTGGAATTAACAAAAGCCAGAGCCATTGACGACACGGAATTATGGGAATTCTTAGTCTTGCCAAAGTCACATTTCTTAACGCATGCACCACAATCGATGCATAGAGAACTATCGATTATTGGATAGACAAATCCGTCCAAATCCTTGCGAAAAGAAATTGCGTCTTTTGGGCAAACCCGCAGACACGCACCGCACCCGCAGCATTTATCTATAGAGTTATATGGGGTTTCCATTATTGATGAGCCTTTCCAAGAGCTGACCTAAGAACTGAAAGGCAAGCTTCAGTTAATTTCATGACAACACGGCGATTGACAAATAGCATGACAATGAGAAGGGCAAGTGCAATAAGAAAACGATGCGGAACGTGCGCTATCATCACGATAGACATTCCAGCGAGAATAAAGTATGAAATTAAATCAGATACAAGCTCAATATCGAGACGAATGATCTTTCTCGTATCCCAAAGACGCAATGCCCAAATTGAAACATAGCTAGCGAGAGTAGCCAAAGAAGCCCCCATGGCACCCAGCGAAGGAATCAACATGACATTCAAAACAATGTTAAGCACAGCAGCAAACATTGTTGATACAAACAACATCTTGGTTCTCTTAGCTGAAGTGTAAATGGATCCCAAAAATGCAGACATAGCGGAAAACTCAAAAGCAATCAACAGCACTGGAACAAGAACCCAGCCATTAAAAAAGTCATTAGAGAAGAGAATGCTTGCCAGAAGTTCGCAGCCGCAAATCAGCACACCAACAACAAGAGAATTAAACGTGGAATACTGTTTATAAATGTTGCTGTAGAACCGTCTCGATTCTTGAGAACCGAAATCCTCTACGGCCGAAATCTGCCATGCACTCATAAAAATTGTTGAAACGGTAGCAAACAAGGAAGGTATACGCTGAGCGGCAGAGTACACACCCGTAACACCAACCCCAACGAACATCGTCAACAAATATTTGTCCGAAGAATTGCTAATCCACCAACTAATCGAATTGGGAATCATCGGAACAGAATAGCGAAGCATATCCCTAAACAAATTCTTATCAATGGAGGCTGGTCTAACCAAAAAGCCGTTAAGGCCGGCACCGATCCAAAGTAAAACGCTTGTAGCGGCCTCACCTATCAGCATGGCGAGCATATAGCCCGTAACTCCAAGGTGTAAACCTAAAAGAAACACAAGGTTTAAAGCAATGAAAACAAAGGTCTGAAACACGCCGCTAATTGAATAAATCGCGACGTTCTCAATCCCCTTAACAAACTGAGAGACAAGAAGATGAAGACATGTAAAGAAATAGTACGCAAGAAAATACCCAAGATAAGGTGCCATGTCCTCACTCAAAAGAACAAGCGGGGAGGCGGCGCACATGGCAACAAAACCCCCGCACGTCACAATCAATCCGATGGTAAATATTTGCCTTTTGTCTAAGTCTTGATCAAGGGCAAATCGCATCACGGCTTCGCTGATTAGAAGCGTAAAGAAAGGCGACAGCAAGTTTACTGTCGTCGTCATCAGGTCCGCAGTACCGTACTCTGCCGTTGACAACACGGCAGTATAGAGCGGCAGCATGAAGAATGACATTATTTTGGACGCGAAGTTCCCGATCGTAATTAGACCGACATTTTTGCCAAGTTTTTTATATTTGCCCATAGGTGAAACTCATGCCCTCCTCACCTTTGTTTTTACCTTGTCAACAAGGCGATACAGTTTTCCTGATTTACCGACATAACCAAAACGAGAAGCTACCCCGCCCCAACTGCCATTCTCATAGGCTGTCCAAAATGAATCGTAATCAAACTGCGGATAGTCAGTGGAATTATGCAGATTCCTTTGAACAGGAGTCTCAGTCTCTTCCTTAAGAGTTAAGCGCTCACTTGAGTCAGTAAGTAGCGTTTCGCCCTGTTCGCTATTCACGAAGACCATGGATACTCCGACGTTGTCAGAAAACTCAGGATCATCCTTTTCAATTCCCCAGTAATCCGCAATCGTTAAATCGCCCACTCGCTGCATGCGCGAATAAGGACAGTGATAGCACGACGGCCTCAACCCGAGACTCTTTGAAAATACAACAGCAAAGCCGCGCGCTTCGGAACTATCATCCAGTAAAACGGATCCATCTTCAAACTCCGCTCGAATATGGTAGCCACGCCATCCAGCATCTTTATTACGGAAAGAATATGAAACCAAACGAGATCCCTGCTTTTTTTCAAGAGACCTCACATAGTCGCCCCAAACCGTCGGAGAGGGGGCGCCGTGGCACACCAGGTCGGCATAAACCCAATTCGAGGAATTCACTTTTAGCAGTTTTGCCACCAGCTTAAATGCGGCGATCTGGCATGGGGTCCCTGTAAACAGAACCTTCTTACCACTTAGATTTTTATACTCATTAAAGACATTAGAGATATCACTTTGGACATATTTGCTTCCACGCATTGAATCACGAGAAGCAACTTCGCCAGCCACTCTATGCCGAACACACATCGACTCGTCATAAGCAGCACCCACAATTAGACCGCCGCTGTTTAGTATGCTATCACTCAGAGCAGTAAAAGCTCCTCCCGAAGACGATCGAGACCGAATTTCATCCTCGTTTTTTACAGCATATGTTGTTTTGGGATATGGTGTCAGGAGGTCAACTTCATTGCCAATTTGACAAACACGATTACAAAGATGACAGTCAATACACTTCTCTGGGTCAATAACGGGATATAAAAAGCCGTGCTTGTCATGGACCATTTTGATGGCACCACGCGGACACACGGAAGCGCAAGCACCACACCCATAGCAATCTCGCTTATTGGTAAATAGAACCATCATTAAAAATCACCCTTAATAGATGTGACAAAATGTTCAGACGCCTCGCGTTCGCGAGCAAGCGAGTTGTCGACATTTCCCCAATCAATATCCTTTAGCAAAATATCTCTATCAAAACGATCCGTATAGCGGTTCCTTAGACCAGCAATATCAAGAAGGTTGGTAATTCTCCCACCTCGGGTAGCTTTAGGAATGGACGCAAAAGGCCTATGGAATAGAAGAGAGAAAACGGTCCCATGGAAAGAGTCGGTAACAACGTAATCCGCACCCGCGATGAGGGAAACAAATTCTTCAGGCCCAGCATCGCAAATAACGTCATGGCCTTTTCCAATTTGCAGCCCTCTGTTGCCGCTCAGTCCGACAAGATCGAGATTTTTATAACGTGCGATTTTATCGGCCAAAGATAGAGCACGGTTGTCCTTCCTTGCCAGTTGGTAATAAAGGACGTAAGGCCTATCGCGGAGAGTCTTTACAATGGGAGCAAATAGTTCTTTACCCGCAAGGATGGTAGGATCGACAACCACCTCAGGCCTATTACCGGTCAATTTCTCAATCAAGCCCGCTGCTTCTGGTTCTCTAACGGAAATTCGATTTAGTCTTGAAACCAAAGGCAGCATAGCTTTGCAGTCCGCATCAGATAGAGCCGATTTGCCTATACTGGCAGCGTACGATGCCTTAATGACGCTCCCAGGAAACCGGTCGGCAAAGTACATGGGATCGATTCCTTTTGTAATTTCCGAATTCCAAATTTGATCGCTCCCACAGAAGACGGAATCGAACGAATGGAGGACATCGTCAGTAGCAGGCCACGGCTCCAATTCCATCCTCTCTGAAACAAAGCGCTTGAACTTTCTTTTCTTAGAAACGCAGGCGGGCACAGTGAGAGCGCTGCAAACGATTGCTTTAGGTCCAGAAAAATCAAACGTTTTGTAGTCAGACAAAAGACAGTCAGGACGATAATCAATAACCTTAACTTCGTCGTAGTATTTTTTTAACTTCTCAGATAGAGCAAATGCTTGAAGAGCGGCCCCATAATTGGGAACACAGTGGAATGTAACAATGCCAGCCTTAGTCATGGAACGCCTTCCTTTTAAAGTGAAAGATAAATGCAAACAAACGCGGCGAAATTGAACCTAGAAGCACATAACTCTTAAGCTTAAGGGGCAAATCGGGCGAAGCAAACGCTTCACCTACCGTCGATCGTGCCCAGTTCGCCATCTTCTTGCGACAGTATTCATCGGCGAAGCCGGAGGCGGCAGCGACGATTAACAGGTGCCGGATTAGGCCAACGTTTAATCGCAAACGCAATGAATTAGCCTTCTCGCCTTGAAGACCAAGGAGCGAAACGACCTTATTTGGAAGCTCCATACAGCTAAACTTTTTTTCATTCAAAGCAGAACGGCTTATGCTTTGCTCAGTAGAGCGATAATGATAAAAAGCTGTATCAGTTACTGAAATGAAGCGCGAATTATTTATAAGCTCAACGTTAAAGAACCAGTCTTCTAGAATATGCACATTTTCTGGGAATGCGCACCCCGCAGCCGTATCCTTACTCATCAGGCATAGCCAGGGACAGGCAATGAAGCGAAAGTCCAGTTGATATTTAAGTAATACGGACGCATCGATACTGTCGGATCTGGAGACACAGGTTTCACTGGCACATAAATCTCCGTTGCTGTCATGGTACCGACTGCAGTAAACAGCATCAGTTCCGTTATTTTTTATAGCAGCCAATAGCGTCTCGACAGCAAATGGTTCAATCCAATCGTCGGCATCTACAAACATCAGGTAAGAACCACGGGACGCAGCAATACCATGATTTCGCGCAGAACTGACACCGCAGTTCTTCTGCGTTATAAGGTGCAGCCTATTGTCAGAATCCGCCATTCTAGAAACAATCGCCGAGGTTCCGTCGGTCGAGCCATCATCAACAACAGTTATTTCAACTGAGCGGTAAGTCTGGTTCAGAAGAGAACGAACGCACTCTTCCAGATGTTTTTCAGCCTGATACGCCGGGACAATAATGCTGACCAAATCACTACATATATCCACGAGGACTCACAGATCCCTTCGATTTAAGGTAGCCGGCAATAATGCCCCAAAACATACACAGAAGCAGAAAATGAGTTGGGTAAATAATCAAGTGCGCCATACACGACATGAAAATCATCAGCACCAGAGATGCTGCGAATGCCGGCGCGAGCTGAGAACAATCGGACTTGACACGCAGATACAATTGCCAGACGTGATAATAAAGTCGCAAATAAAGTAATAACCCAATAAGGCCATAGTCATAAATGACTTCAAGAAAGTCATTGTGAGCGCTAAGGCCCATAGGGGAAGCTCGATATACCGTATTAAAACCATGGCCAATAAGAAGTGACATTGGATCAGAAGCTAGTATCATTCTCCAGACACAAGCCCAGACATCCGGTCTACCCGAGCCATCATCATTTGCAAGATTTTCAAGACGATCTAACATTGCTAGATTGTTTGCTTTTGTAAATGAAGTGAAAAAATAGTAGAAAGCCATCGCAAGTATAACAGAACCAAGGATAAGCAGGACCCTTTTAGGATCTCCCTTTCCAGCCATCTGCCACTCAACCACGGCATAAACAATAAGAGCCAGGAAAAAAGCAATGAATCCACCTCTCTTAGAAGACAGGAGAAGTGTGGCGAAAATTATTGCAACAAATACCCAACGAATTGTTTTATTGTGCAACAGTAAGACAAAAGGCAGCAGAAACAGGGCGTAGTACGCCATAGTTACAGATTCTGTCCAGCCAATCTCATTGATATGGGTTCTAACTCCGGCGAAGAGCACAAAAACAATAGGGACTGCAAGGCCCATCCATCCAAGTCGTTCAAGTAGAAAGGGATTCTTATATCCAGACCAATAGGAAAGAGCGAAAACAGCAATCCATAGAACGGATAAGGATATTTGAAGCAAACCGTAATGAAAACTAACGTACCCACTGAGGTAATAGAAGCAAGTTGGTACCAAAATTACAATACCAAACACCAATAAAAGTCCGAGCATATCCTTGCCAAATACAAGGTCTGCACGACAAGAAAGGCGAAGCAATACGCACAATCCGACTGCGGACATTGCCATCTTCAACTGATCTCTAAAGGGAACAATTCGGCCAGCACCTGCTAGAAGATTGCCAAATGTCACATAAATCAAACCTATAAGCAGAAACAAGAAAAGAACCGATAACGAACGCCTCGCAGAATTTAATCCGCGTTTTTTCAAAGCAAAACTAGACATTTAATTCCCCGCAGTAAATCTCGGCAAGAATTCTCCAGCAATCTTCAAGATCAAAACCGGCTGCCTTAGCCCGGTTAGTCCTCGGTAAATCGTGAGAAATCATTGAGAGTCTTTTGATCTCATCCGCCCACAAATCAGGACGGTCGAGCGGCAAATAAGACACTTCGCCGCATTTTTTAAGCTCAGGCGTAATCGTTTGAGAAACAAGAAGGGGAAGCCCCGAAGCCGAAGCCTCAACGCCAACAACCGGAAAACCCTCATACAGAGAAGTCAACATGAATGCGTCAAACGCCTGATACAACCTTGCGGTATCAGATCGTCTTCCAAGGAGCTTAAATCGATCGCCGCATCCACATGCCTCAATCGCAGAGGATATCTCACTCTCAAGCTCGCCATTTCCAGCCGCAACAAATCGCACATTACAATTCTTGTCAAAAGTACTCGCTATTTTCAGCGCAAGGGAATAGTTTTTTTGTTTCGACAGTCTACCAACCATACCAACAACGAATTCCTCGTTGAACCCAAGCTCCTGACGCACGGCGCGCCTAACGGACGGATCGAATGTATATGAACCAGTATCAATGGCATTGGGCAAAAACTGCACCTTCCCCATTCGCCAACGCCATTTGCCGAAAACACGTTCACCGGCAAGCTTCCCACAGGAGATTAAGCATGTAGCATAACGGCCATTTAGAACACAGCCGGAAACCCTTCTTAAATGGTCGCGAAATGAATAACACGGTGATGTAGTGTGGGAATGCGCGATTCTAACAGGCACACCACACTTTCGAGCAACCCGAAGGGCAACGTAAGACGTTTCATTTTCATGAACATGAACCGCATCATAGGAATTGTCCTTTAGCAGATTGGCTAAGGCTGTCTCATAGGCACCAATTCCCTCGCTCTTCGAAGGAAGTCGATATATGTGGGAACCAAGCTCACGAAAGCACTTGGCATTAAGACCAATTTGATCTGAAGTTAATGCCAAATCAAAATGAAAGCCATGTTCTACAAGGTGTCTGTAATAATTAAGAATAACTGATGAAATGCCACCGGCATCAGCCCCATACATCACGTGTAATACATTAAACATTTATTCACCCAACGCCTCGTCGATATATCTATCCGCATCAAGGCGCGCAGCATTAAGCGCCTTGTTTACATGGGAGTAATCAATGACAGGCAAAGATTGATTAGAGTCTAAAGGCTTATTTACAAGTCGATCCGACAAACCAACGAGGCTGAGAAGCGAATCAATTCTGGAGTTAAACTCATTTCTAGGAACAACCAAAAACTGGCGTTCAAAAATCAGAGAAAATGCAAGTCCATGGAACGAGTTGGTCACAACAAAATCGGCATTGGAAAACAGGGATAGAAAATCTGCTGGGGACCTATGCGTAAACAACTTATCAACAGCCTCGGGCTTTTTCATTTCCCATGAAATCTTAACGAGCTTCAAGCCCCTCTCGTCGGCAATTTGACGAGCAATTTCCGTCGCACCATTGTCTTCATTGTAAAGAAGCATAAGAGCCAAGTAGGGCTCCTTAACCAAACGAGGAGACGCAAGTGGTTGCCACTCCGATTTAGTAAGCTGTAGAGTTGGATCAATGACCTGCACAGCGCCCTGCACACCAAGGTCCTCCACTATTTCTACAGCAGAATCCTCACGAACAGAAATGGCAGCGTACTGACTCAAATAGAAACGCGTCTGCTCTTTTTCCCACTCGTCGAGTGCAGATTTGCCGAAACTAGACGCAAAAGAAATTTTCTTTCGACCCGAAGGAACAAAATCCAGGAAAAAGCCCCTGTCAATCCCCTCATTATATTTACTATTCCAAACCTGATCGCTTCCGCTCACATAGACATCGGCGCGGGGAGGATCTAAAGCTAAATCGTCGGCGGTCACATATCGCTTTGTAAGCCGCATTGTCTTCTGTACAAATGAGCCAAAAGTGAGTTCTTTAAGTGCAAGCGAGCCAATTTTAGCAATTTGATAGACAACCCTTTTAACGCCTTTGATGCTAGGATCAGCAGGAGGTTTGAAGAAGATACGTTTTAGCGTTCGCTGCTCAGTTATATAGTCGACAATGCTCGTCTCACAGCCATGCTTTTCGAATACCTTTTGGGTTGCGTATGCCTGCAAAACAGAACCGTAGTTGTAAACCCGATGAAGCGTGACAATAGCAGCTTTCATTAGTTTCGCCTCACTTTCATATAAATGCTAAGCAGGGAAGATGTTTTCCGTACCCCCAAAAGACTCAGCGCGGCACGAGTCATTTGGGCCCTTCTTCCACCCGCATAATTCATAAGCCATCGATAGTTCGTTAAATAAGCGACAGCTTCGTCTAATTTTGAGCCCGGAATTGCACCGAGCATCCACAACATAATTGAGTACTCATACGCAACGAAGCTTAAACAGCAAGCACAATCATTATTCTTGGGCCTATAGTCAGAGACACAAAGAACGGGAATAGCATCTTCGATAAACTGCTGGAGGCCTTGAAAATGCTTGAGACCAACTGCATCAGTGATAGAGCCCGCTCTATTCTGACGATACTCGTAATAATTCAAATCAAGTGCAGAATAAGTCTCAGCGTCAAGAAGACTATTCATTACGAAATTTAGGTCCTCTGAGACACGTCCGTCCTCAGGAAACCTAAGCCCACAGTTAAACAAAAATGCACGTCTATATATTTTCATACATGCGCTGTCAGGAAACTTAGGCAGTCTAGACAAGTAGTAAAGAACTTCGCTCTTGCTTTTTTGATTAATGAAACCGGGCTCAATATGATAGCCGATTGATTTTTTAGTTCCATCAGGGTATAGCTTGCAGCTATCCAGAAACAAAATATCAGGATTAGTATCTTCAAGCTCATGGAGAATAGCGGGGAGGCAGTTCTCAGAAATTAGATCGTCCGAATCAACAAACGCAACGTAATCTCCTGAAGCAGCATCTAATCCTGTATTTCGAGCAGAAGCTAAGCCACCGTTTTCCTTATGAATAACAGTTACACGATCATGTTCGCGTGCAATATCATCAGCAATTTGCGAAGACCTATCAGTCGAGCCGTCATCCACAAGAAGAACTTCACAAGTACTGTCAACCTGATTTAAGATACTTTTACAGCAATCGAGGAGGTAATCCTCCACGTTATAAATAGGGACAATAAAACTCAATTTCATAGTTTTGGTTTTCTCCAAACCTCTATTTTTCTGGAATCGCTTTACTAGGCAACACCGTTTTGAGACAGTGGAAGTAATAATCCTCGAGACGTTTTGAAGCAGTAGACACATCAAAAGCCTTCAGGCTCTCTGAATCATTTGGATCAGCGTCTATCTTCCTCATGGAGATCAAATGGTCACACCATTTTTGAGGGCTAGAACTCAACCGCTCAAACTCCATAAGGGAAGTCAATTTGATTTCAGATGTGATTGCATCCGATGCCAAGATTGGAGTTCCGCTAGCTTGGCATTCAACTCCAACAACGGGAAGTCCTTCATATTTGCTTGGAAGACAAAAGACATCAAAAGCTTGATATAAACTTGCAACATCGGATCTAATCCCTAGAAACAAGACAGAATTCGATATGCCCAAATCAATTGACATCTGTTTAACATGCTCCAGCAGCGGCCCGTTTCCCACAAGTGCGAGCACTGAATTTGGCTCATGGGAAAGAACCTCTCTAAAAACAGCTAATAGAAAGTCATGGTTCTTCTGATCGACAAACCTTCCGACGTGTCCAATAAGGAAGGTATCATCTGCAATGCCGAGCTGTTTCCTAACATGCATTCGACTATCTGGATTAGGAGAAAACTGGCTTATATCAATGGCGTTATTCATAACAGAAAATGACGTTTTGCGGCCAAACAGCCATTTCCCAGCAAACTCACTACAGGCAACTTTATTCGTGGGATATCGATTTGCCTGGGTTTTCAGCACGGCCTTAAGGGCGTTCTTGGCATACTCACCCTTACCACTCGTAGAGTGGCTATGGGCGATACGCACCGGAACACCGGCCTTCGCAGCGGCACGAAGAGGGAAGACCGAAAGTGCATTAATGTGACTGTGCACAATCTTCCAGCCCTCTTGTTTAAAGATACGTTGAAGCTCTCGCTGGTATTCAATTACATGCTGATAGGGCGGAATCTCAAAGACCCTGCCACCGAGCGATTCAATCTCTTCACGCGGAACCAGGGTCGAGTCTGAATCAATAAGAAAATCGAACTGCACCTTGCTTTTGTCAATATGGCGGTAGTAATTCATGACAACAGCCTCGACGCCGCCGCCGTTCATTTTTCCAACTATCTGTGCGACACGAATAGGATTAGCCATTTATCGCCCCGTCCTCTTCTTACCGAACATGGCACCAAAGGTGCCGGTAAAGCATTCCCAGTCCATGCGGAAGCATCGGTTACGCACGTAATGAAGCTCAATCTTTTGGCGCAGGCCGCTCTCGAACGTCGCAGCGTTACGGTCAGTCGCCTGCCAAAGGCCCGTAATGCCGGGCTGAACAGAGAGCAGTTCGGCCTTTTCCTCATCAGAAAAGTGCTGCTCAAGTTCGTCTCTAGTAATGGGGCGCGGTCCGATGACGGAAAGATCGCCGTTCAGCACGTTCAGGAACTGCGGCATCTCGTCAATCGAGCACTTACGGATAAACTGGCCGACTTTGGTAATGCGAGGATCATCATCGACCTTGCGCTCGACTTCCCACTGATGTAGCTGCTCAGAGCTCAGATACTTCTGTACATTGCCAGCGTCAGCGACCATGCTGCGAAGCTTAAAGATCTTGATGGTCTTTCCGCCCTTGCCAACGCGCTCCTGCACATACACAGGGCTCCCCGAAGACTCGAGACGGATGAGCACGCACACGACGGCAACAGGAATGAACAGCACCACACTCACGCAAAGACTGAAAACAAAATCAAACAGCCTCTTCAAAATACGGTAAGCCAGCGTACCACTCGGTTGTATCTTCTGAACAGCTAGCGCGGCTCCCACCGGCGCGTTTTGCCTTGTAGCTTCGTTAGTAGTCAAGTTCAAATCCACGTCCCTGATACCAGGGATCCCCCCCATCGATGAATTCAAATTGCGAATGAATTACCAGTGCGACGTCCCCTTACGTCTTACTGGGCACGTCCAGCGGAAGCAGCTCCCTAAAAGCGGAGTCGCCTTCGCCCACGTCCACCAGGCACCAGCGCTTATGACGGTCGACCTTCTTTACACGGGCCTCTTGCCCCACCAAGGGACCCTGCTCTATGTGCAGCACGCCGTCTTCTATTCGGGCGACGCTGTTGCGCACCACGCCGTTGTCATCGAGCACGCTGCGGTACCAGTCCTGCGCATCGTCCGGCATGGGCGCATAGGCCCGCTCCCTACTGCCGGCAATGCGGCAGCCAAAGCTCAACTGGGCCAAAGCCCTATCGAGCACGGCGGCATCGCGCGTGGCGACGAAGAAGTATTCCTTGTACATGGGTTTGGTTTGGAGCGACCAAGCGCCGTCCCGCTTAAACCAGAACTCCTTTTGCATCACAAAAGCGTCCTGCATCAGCTCGTGCGGAATAATGCGGCGGACCTTTTCGCAGGTCTCGCGCTCTTTACCGTTGGGGGTGTGGACCAGATACCAGCGGACACGGCCGCGCTGGCCTTTGGTTGCGGTGCCACTAAAGGCACCGGGCAACTGCTCTTGTCGCCTCATTGCCTGTTCCATCTCTCGCCCCCTTCTCCAGCTCCGCGACACACGCGGATGCAGGGGCGTTAAGAACAGGCTTCTCGCTCGCAGCTAGGCGCAGTCGCAAAAGTACAGGTTTTTGTATCTTTCGACGGAGTTCATTATACGAGCAAACTGCTCGCGTTTTCCCAGATTGCACAAAATGCACCGCGAATGGGCGCATCTCCATACGCCTCTACAAAAACCTGTACCTTTTTGCACAACAAAAAAGCCGCTCTAACCAGCGGCTTTTCTTCTATAGACAACAAAAAAGGCGACCGCCCGCGAGGACGATCGCCTTTGTTAATTCTTGTGTTGATTGTGCTAGGCGCGAGTCTTGATCTCCTCGGTCACCTTGGCAACAAACTCGTCAACGCTCATCTGAACGGTCTCGTTGGAGCGATCGCGGACGGAGATGTTGCCGGCCTCGACCTCTTTCTCGCCCAGGATGAGCATGTAGGGCACGCGGTCGATGCTGCGGGCCTCGCGGATCTTGTAGCCGATCTTCTCGTCGCGGTCGTCGCAGACCACGCGAATGCCGGCCTCCTCCAGCTTAGCGCACACCTCGTGGGCGTAGTCGCGGCTCTTCTCGGAGACGGGAAGCGCCTTGACCTGCACGGGAGCCAGCCAGGTGGGGAACTTGCCAGCAAAGTGCTCAATCAGAATACCGATAAAGCGCTCGATGGAGCCAAAGCACACGCGATGCAGCATGATGGGGCGCTTCTTGGTGCCGTCGGCGTCCACGTACTCTAGGTCAAAGTTGAGCGGCATCTGGAAGTCGAGCTGGACGGTACCGCACTGCCAGGTACGGCCGAGCGAGTCCTCCAGATGGAAGTCGATCTTGGGGCCGTAGAAGGCGCCGTCGCCCTCGTTGACCTCGTAGTCCATGCCCAGCTTCTCCAGAGCGGTGCGCAGACCCTCCTCGGCGCGAGCCCAGTCCTCGTCCGAACCCATGGAGTCCTCGGGGCGGGTGGAAAGCTCAACGTGATACTTAAAGCCAAACTTTTGGTACACGGAGTCGATAAGGTTGACCACGCCCACGATCTCGTCGGTCAGCTGGTCGGGACGCACAAACAGGTGAGCGTCGTCCTGGTTAAAGCAGCGCACGCGGAACAGGCCGTGCAGGGCGCCGCGCAGCTCGTGACGGTGCACCAGGCCAATCTCGCCGGCGCGGATGGGCAGCTCGCGATAGGAGTGCGGCTTGGAGGCGTACACCAGCACGCCGCCCGGGCAGTTCATGGGCTTAATGCAGTACTCTTCGTCGTCGATGACGGTAGAGTACATGTTGTCCTTGTAGTGGTCCCAGTGGCCCGAGGTCTTCCACAGCTGCTTGTTCATGATGAGCGGCGTGGAGATCTCCACGTAGCCGGCCTTGTGGTGGATCTCGCGCCAGTAGTCCAGCAGCGTGTTCTTAAGGATCATGCCGTTGGGCAGGAAGAACGGGAAGCCGGGGGCCTCGTCACGCATCATAAAGAGGTCCATCTCGCGGCCGATCTTGCGGTGGTCGCGCTTCTTGGCCTCCTCCAGCATGTGCATGTGCTCGTCGAGCTCTTCCTTGGTGGCAAAGGCGACGCCGTTGATGCGGGTGAGCATCTTGTTGTCCTTGTCGCCCTTCCAGTAGGCGCCCGAGACGCCGGTGAGCTTAAAGGCCTTGAGGGCCTTGGTGTAGCAGATGTGGGGGCCGACGCACATGTCGATGTAGTCGCCCTGCTGGTAGAAGGTGATGCGGGCGTCGTCGTCCAGGTCGCCGATGTGCTCGACCTTGTACTTTTCGCCGCGCTCCTCCATAAGGGCGATGGCCTCGGCGCGGGGCTTCTCGTACACGGTGAACTTGAGGTTCTCCTTGACGATCTTCTTCATCTCGGCCTCGATCGCGGGGAAGTCGTCCTCGCTGATCTTGACGCCCTCGGGCAGGTCGACGTCGTAGTAAAAGCCGTTGTCGGTCGCGGGGCCGTAGGCAAAGTCGGCCTGGGGGTACAGGCGCTTGATGGCCTGCGCCATGATGTGCGCGGCGGAGTGGCGGATGACGTGCGTGACCTCGTCCTGCGGGAGCTCGGCCACCGAACCGTCATTGTAGAGTGCCTTCATGGGTATGTTTTCTCCTCTCGGATGCCTGATGCAAGTGTGTGCGATGCGCTCGGCGTTTTTGACTTGCATCATTATAGGCAGGTTGCCTTGGTATACAAGCGCCCGCCGCACCTTAATGGCACGGCGGGCGATTTTCTACGCATGCTTCATCGTGTGGGGGCGGGGCTGCGGGGCGCGCGTGGCTTGCGGCGTGCCCGTGGCTTGCGGCCGGCCCGGCGATGGATGCGTTACTGGATGCGAGTTCGGCAGTAGGGGCAGACCTTCCAGTGCGCATCGAGCGGGCGATGGCAGCTGGGGCAGACGTTGCGAACCTGAGTGTCGCACACCGGGCAGACGACGAAGTCCTTCTCGATGGGCGCGCCGCACTGCGGGCAGGTGCCGTACTGGGCAAGCTGGCGCTCGCGCAGGGCCATGTCCAGCTCCTGCTCCTCGCGGTCGGACGCGTAGGAGTGCGGACGCAGGACCAGGTAGGCGATGAGGCCCACAAACGGGATAAGGGCGATGATGCCCCATGCCACGTAGGCGCTGGCGCCGCGGCGGCGAGCGTCGATGAACACATAGACGACCGACAGCACATACAGGGCGATGATAAAGCCAACGAAGGCATAGACGACGCCCATAAGCTGCGGCGACATGAGCTCGGAGATGTACTTGGACATTGAGGTGTACCTTTCGGAATATTTACATTTCGGACAAGTTTACCACGGGGTTTGTTTATATGGGACTACGGCTGGGTACGGGGCCGGCGCGGACACAAACATCTCAATCTGTAACAGGTGGGAGCGGAATTCGGGTCTAGATGTTACAGATCGAGACAAACGGAGGACCCGCCAGATTAACGTCTCAATCTGTAACATCTGGGACCCAAATCCTCGTCTAACTGTTACAGATCGAGACGAACGGCTGCCGTAGTTGTCGGCAGACGAGGTTGTCGACGTTGCCGGGTCTCCCCTCGCCTGCCGTTGGCGGGTGCTGTGGGGCTGTTCGCCGCATTGCCGCTGCGCTGGTGGTGTGTAGCCCGTAGGATAGTCTTATTGACAGCCTGTCAACTTGTCTTGGAGGCACCGTGGCAGAAACGTTTGATATCGCGATTGTGGGCGCAGGCATTACCGGGTGCGCCATCGCGCGGCAGCTCGCGAGATTTGACCTGTCCATTTGCGTGGTCGAGGCGGCCAACGACATCGCGCTAGGGGCGTCGAAGGCCAACGGCGGTCTGGTGCACGCCGGCTACGATCCGGCACCGGGCACGGTAAAGGCGCAGGTCAACGCCCGTGGTTGCGAGTTGTACAGTACATGGTCGCAGGAGCTGGGCTTTCTGTTCTGCCGCACCGGGTCGATGGTGTTGGGCTTTAACGACGAGGACCGCGCGCACCTGGAACAGCTGCGCAAGAATGGCCTGACCAACGGCGTGCCCGAGCTGTTGATCGTCGGCCCCGAGCGCATCCACGAACTGGAGCCGCGTGCGAGCGCCCAAGCCTCGTGCGCACTATGGTGCCCTTCGACCGGTTACGTTGACCCGTTTGAAGTAGCCATCGCGGCGCTGGAGAACGCGGTTGCCAACGGGGTGACGTTTATGCGGTCCGCCCCGGTGGAAGCGATTAAAGTCGCGGGATCGGGCGACGACGCACGCTTTACGCTGGCAACGCCCGCCGGCGACGTGCGCTGCCGTTACCTGATTAACGCCGCGGGCAACGGTGCCGCAGACATCTCGCATATGGCGGGCGCCGAGGAGTTTCAGATGGTCTGGCGCCAGGGCAACATCGTGGTGCTGGACAAGGAGCCGCGCGCGCTCATGCCGCTCTACCCTGTTCCCACGCCGGTTTCCAAGGGCGTTATCGTCACGGGCACCGTGCACAGCAACACCGTGATCACCGCAACGGCTGCCGTGCGCGAGCCGGGCGACACGCAGACGTATGCGAGCGATGTGAACGCGCTGCTGAACGGCGCGCACAAGCTGGTGCCCGATCTGGATACGCGCCGTGTGATGCGCGCATTTGCCGGCGGGCGTCCGGTCATTAAGGGGACGAACGACTTCTTTATTGGACAGTCGGCCGTAGTGCCGGGGCTTTTCCAGGCGGCGGGCATTCAGTCGCCGGGCGTGGCAAGCGCGCCGGCAATTGCCGAGCGCATGGAGCTTGTGATGCGTGGGGCGGGCGTGGAGCTGCACGAGCGGGAGGACTGGAACCCAATTCGCCGCGCGCCGGACGACTTTGACCGCGTACCGCTCGCGCGCAAGGAGAAGCTGATTGAGTCCGACCCCGCGTGGGGACAAATCGTCTGCCGCTGCGAGGCAGTGCCCGAGGCCGAGATTGTGGCCGCGATCCGACGCCAGCCGGGCGCGGTCTCGGTCGAGGGCGTCAAGCGCCGCTGCCGCGCCGGCATGGGTCGGTGCCAGAGCGGGTTTTGCCAGAGCCGTGTGGTGGCGATCCTGGCGCGGGAGCTGGGCTGCGACCCCAGCGAGGTGTTGTTGGAGGACGCAGGTTCTTGGCTGGTTGAGGGACCGCTGAAGGGGGTGCGCTAGGATGGCGACGTTTGATATGCGCGATGGACGAGCGAAGGCGAGCGCCGTGGCAACGCAAGCCTTCGACGTGATCGTCATCGGAGGCGGCCCCGCCGGTATGGCGGCCGCGCTTGCCGCGCATAAGGCCGGCGCACGCGTGGCCATCATGGAGCGCGAGCAGCACCTGGGCGGCATCCTGCGCCAGTGCATCCACCCCGGCTTTGGCCTGTCGCACTTTAAACAGGAGCTCACCGGCCCCGAGTACGCGCAGCGCTTTATCGAACAGGTGCACGCAACCGACATTGCGCTGTTCCTGAACTGCATGGTGCTTGGGATTGATTTAGGCGAGCTTACGGAAGAAACCGCGGTCCATACCGTCACGCTCATGAGCCCTGCCGGCATGCTGCAGCTCACCGGGCGCGCGGTCGTCCTTGCCATGGGTTGCCGTGAGCGCACCCGCAGCGAGATCAAGATCCCCGGCAGTCGTCCCGCTGGCGTGTTTACGGCCGGCCTGGCGCAGCGATACATCAATATCGAGAACCTCAAACCCGGCTCGCGCGTCGTCATTTTGGGCTCGGGCGACATCGGGCTGATCATGGCACGTCGCTGCACGCTCGAGGGGATTTCGGTCGAGGGCGTGTACGAGCTCATGCCGTACGCCAACGGTCTGCGCCGCAACGTCAAGAACTGCCTGGAGGACTTTGGAATTCCGCTGCACCTGTCCACCACCGTGACGCGTGTGATCGGGCACGATCGCGTGGAAGCCGTCGAGGTGAGTCAGGTCGACGAGCGCCTGGCGCCCATTCCGGGGACCGAGCGCGTTGTTCCGTGTGACACACTGCTGCTTTCGGTGGGCTTGATTCCCGAGAACGAGCTTTCGGTGGGCGCGGGCGTTGAGCTTGACCCACGTACGCGCGGCGCCGTGGTGGACCAGAGCCTGCAGACGGGCGTACCGGGTATCTTTGCCTGCGGCAACGTGCTGCACGTGCACGACCTGGCCGACAACGTGACGACCGAGTCTGAGCGCGCCGGCGCAGCTGCGGCGGCGTACGCGCTGGGGACCGACGCGGGCACCGTTCCGAGCTGTGAACTCACCGTCTCCCCTGCCGGCATCGCGGGCTACGCGCTGCCGGGACGCATTACAGCTGTGGCGCTCACCAAGCTCAACTTCCGCGTGCTCCGACCCGTCGACGCCGCCCGCGTGCGTATTCTGGCAGGCGGCGAGAAACTGTTCGCAGGCAAGGTCCGTGCATTTAAGCCGAGCGTCATGGAAAGCTTCCCGCTGCCGGCGAAGGTGATTCAGCGCGCACTCGACCTAGGTGCTAGAGAGATTATTCTGTCTGTCGATCCCATTGAGGAGGCATAGCTCATGAGCACGAATGCGACCGAGACGCTGCAGTTCAACTGCACCACCTGCCCATCCGAATGCCTCCTGACCGTAGAGGTAGAGCGTGACGCAGACGGCGCCGTGGTAGAAGTGCGCTCCGTAACCGGCAACAACTGCCCGCGCGGCGATAAGTTCGCGCATCAGGAGCTCACCTGCCCCATGCGCGTGCTCACCACCACCGTGGCCGTATCCGGAGGCGAAGAGGCGTTGCTGCCCGTGCGTACGGCCGAAGCCATCCCGCTGGCACTCCACGCCCAAGCCATGACCCTCATCCGAGGCCTAGTCGTCAACGCCCCCATCCGCATGGGCGACATCGTGCTGGAAGAACTTCTCGGCACCAACATCGACCTCATCGCCAGCATGGACATCGACCCAGCCTAAGCAGCTAATTGAGGACGGGGCTCTTTAGCTACTTTTGCCTGCACGCTTGCCAAGCTAGCAATGCCAAAGAGTGTCCCAAAGTGCCGGCATAAAAGGAACGTCCCCAACTGCCGGGCTTGGGATACCATGGTGGCAGACTAGCGAAAGGATGTTTCATGGCACATGTCGATGACCAGCGTGTGGCGCGCGTGCTCGATGCGCTCGAGGCTCAACACCCCGGCGCACAGCTGCTCGTAAACGACCCGTGGTCGATTTACTATCTGACCGGTTTTTATGCCGATATGTTCGAGCGTTTTTGCGGCGTTCTGCTCGCACGCGATACCGAGCCCGCGATCTTGGTCAATGCGCTACACCAACTGCCGGAGTATGACAATGCCCGCGTCGCCTATCACACCGACAACGACGTCGTGGCCGACGCCATCGTTCGTGAGGTCGATCCGAACAAACCACTCGGCATCGATACCGTCATGCGCTCCGGCTTTTTGATGCCCCTCATGGAGCGTCACGCCGCGAGCGAGTTCTTCCTTGGCGACTTTGCCGTCACCGCCGCACGCACCTACAAAGACGCTACCGAGCAGGAGCTTATGCGCGCGTCCTCTGCCGCCAACGACGCCGTGATGGCCGACGCCATCAAGCTCGTCCATGAAGGCGTGACGGAGCGCGAAATTGCCGATCAGATGCTCGGTCTGTACCGCAAGCACGGCTGCGAGGGTTTTAGCTTTCCGCCCATCGTGAGCTTTGGCGCCAACGCCGGCGACCCGCACCACGAGCCCGACGACACCGTACTCAAGCGTGGCGACGTGGTACTGTTCGATATTGGCGGACGCCATCGCAACTACTGCTCGGACATGACGCGCACGTTCTTTTGGCGCGAGCCAGACGAGGAGACGGCGCACATCTACGACATCGTGCGCCGCGCCAACGAGGCCGCCGAGGCGCTCATCGCACCGGGCGTGCGCATGTGTGACCTGGACCGCGCCGCACGCGACGTGATTGAGGATGCGGGCTATGGGCAGTACTTTACGCATCGCCTGGGACACTCGATCGGCTTGCAGGACCACGAGCCAGGCGACGTTTCACTCGTCAACGAGCAGGTCGTAGAGCCGGGCATGACGTTCTCCATCGAGCCGGGCATCTACCTCCCCGGCCGCACCGGCGTCCGCATCGAGGACCTAGCCCTGGTGACCGAGAACGGCGTCGAGATTCTCAACGCCTACCCCCACGATCCGCTCCGCCTAGACTAGACAATGTGACAAAGGGACAGCCCCTTTGTCACATTGCGATTACGTCGCGCCACGAAAACGGGCTATCTACTACGTTTAACCCGCATGGGTCGACCATAACCGAGTTTTCGCAAAAAACGCAAGCCGTCTACCTGCGGTTTTAATTTCGCGATGTTCCGTATGGTCGGGGGTAACCGGTCAAACGTAGTAGATAGGCCCACTTCGTGGCAAGCGAGTCAACTCGGAGCAGAGGGCAGTCAAAAAAGCCCCGTCCCAAATTGGCTGCTTTTGAGTTGCGGTGGTATACGGACCGTTTGAGGCTTCTGGCTTGTAAAACAGTCCGTATATCACCGCAACTGCTGAGGGGATGGGTTAGCGCAACAGGCCCGCTACTTCGCCGGCTAGGGTGATGGTGCCGGCTGCTACGAAGGACTCGCCCGCGGCATCGAAGGCAGCGAGGGCCTCGGACACGCTCGGGTATACGCCCGCGAGCTTATCGGCATCAACGAGGGCAGCAAGCTCCTCTGCCGGCAGGGCGCGATCGGAATCGGTCTGGGTCACGACCACACGGGGGAACGCCGGAACAAGCACGTCGACGATGCCCGCCACGTCCTTGTCTGCCAGCGCGGCGCACAACAGCGTGGGACGATTCTCCACGCACGGATCGATCTCGTCCAGCGCGCTCACAAAGTTCTCACAGCTCTGAGGGTTATGGCAGGCGTCGATCAGCTTGAGCGGATCAGTTCCCAGTACATCAAAGCGGCCCGGCGTGGGGCAGCCCATAAGCGACGCATCGAGCTTGTCATGATCGAGTTCGCGACCCAAATACCCCTCGCAAAGCATAATCGCGCACGCGGCATTCTGCGGCTGATACGCCGGCTTGACCATGCTCGACGTATAGATCGCACGCGGCGTGGTGCAGCTAAACTCAACCGTATCACCCACGTGCTCCGGCACCTTAGTCGTGGCATGGTTCACCACCAGCGGCACGATGCCGCACGCGCGGCAACGGGCATCCATCACGCGTTGAACGCTCGCCTCGTGTGTGCCCTCGCCCAGCACAACCAAGCGTCCGGGCTTAATAACCGCAGCCTTCTCACCCGCAATGGCCTCGAGCGTATCGCCCAAAATGCGTGTGTGATCGAGTCCGATGCCCGTGATGGCAACGGCGACAGGATCGGTCGCACTCGTGGCGTCCCAACGTCCGCCCATGCCGACCTCGAGCACGGCGACATCCACCGCGGCCTCGGCAAACACTACAAGTGCGGCAGCCGTCAACAGGTCAAAAGGCGTGATGGTATAGGCACGCTCCCCCACCGCCACACGACGCGCATTCACGCGATGTCCCGCCTCGACAGCTGCCGAAACGCCACGGGCAAAGGCCTCGTCGCTCACGACGCGTCCATCGACCTCCATGCGCTCGGGATAGCGCACCAGCTGCGGCGACGTATACAGCGCGGTCTTGAGCCCCTCACCACGAAGAATGGCAGCCGAAAAACGCGTAGTCGAAGTCTTGCCATTGGTACCGGCAACCTGAATGCAATCGAAATACTCATCCGGACGACCAAGCTCATCGAGCATATCGACAACCGTCTCGAGCAAAGGACCAGCATCCCCAGAAATCCGCCCCGTATCAGCAGCAAGCCCCACAGCCTCACCAAACGAAAGCAACTCAAACGAGAACGGCACAGAATACGACCCAGAATGCTTAGCCATAACCCAAAGTCTCCTCAACATAAAAAGAGGCCCGTAACAAACAACGAGCCCCTCCCATTCAAAATATCAGCCAAACACCGCTTTGCAGCAAGATCAAGGCCACAACCAAGTGGCCCTAACCTACCAGTTGCAAACAACCACGTAAACGAACTAGGAGCGGCCCGATGCTTTGCTCGCCGCAAGTTCCGCACGCAAAGGACAGCACTTAATGTGCTGTCCGTCTTGCGCAGGACTGTCCGCAGTAGCGAGCAAAGCGTCGGGACGCGCCCCTCAGTAAGACCTACGAGAAGTCAGCAACCTGAGCAGTTAGCGCCGCCAGGATCTCCTTGAGCTCAGCTGCACGGTCCCTCTTCTTCTGGACCACCGCGGGCGCGGCCTTGGCCACAAAGCCCTCGTTGGCGAGCGTCTTCTCACAGCCGGCGAGCTCCTTCTGCGCCGCGGCGATCTCCTTCTCCAGGCGCGCCTTCTCGGCCGAAAGGTCGACCTTGCCCTCGAGCACCACAAAGACCTCAACGCCGCTATCGACCACGGCAATGCTCGCGGCAGGCTTCTCAACATCGGTACCCATGACCAGCGAAACGGTGTTCGCCAGCGGCTCAATCGTGGAGCGCAGGCTCTCGAGCTTCTCGATGTCCTCGGCACCGGCGCGCACGACCACGTCTAGCTCGGCCTTGGGGCTCAAGCGATAACGCGAACGCGTGGCGCGGGCGGCAGACACGACGGTACGGCACAGTTCAAACGCGCGCTCGGCGTCCTCGTCAACATACTTGGCGTAGTCGGCGGGCTCGGGCCACTTGGCGATCATGAGCGCCTCGGCGCGATTCACGTTGCCCTCGGCGTCCAGGTCGAGCACGCTCGCCGGCATGTTGTCCCAGATCTCCTCGGTGACAAACGGCATAAGCGGGTGCATCAGGCGAATGGAGGTATCGAGCACAAAGATCAGGTTGCGCTGCGCCTGAAGACGGCCCTCGCCCTTCAGGCGGGCCTTGGTGACCTCGACGTACCAGTCGCAGACCTCGTTCCAGAAGAACTGCTGCACGCCGCGAGCCATGTCGCCAAAGGTGTAGTTCTCAATACCCTCGGTGACCATCTTCACGGCCTTGGCCAGGCGGCTGAACATCCAGGCGTCGGCCGGCGTCTCAACGACGGGCTCGCCGGGCGTGTAGCCCTCCATGTTCATAAGCAGGAAGCGGCTGGCGTTCCAGATCTTGGTCACAAACGACTTAGCCTGCTCGGTACGCGGGCTGTCGATAAGCTTCTTGGTCTTCTTGTCGATGTTCGCGTCGAACTTTACGTCCTGGTTGTTGGTGCAGAGCGTCAGCAGGTTGTAGCGCATGGCGTCGGCACCGTACATGCCAATGAGGTCCATGGGGTCAACGCCGTTGCCCTTGGACTTGGACATGCGGCTGCCGTCCTTGGCAAGAATCGTCGGGTAGATAACGACGTCTTTAAACGGCACCTCGTCCAGGAAGTACAGCGAGCTCATGACCATGCGGGCGACCCACAGCGCGATGATGTCGCGCGCGGTGACGAGCGCCGTCGTGGGGTGATGGCCCTCGAGCAGCTCCGGCTTTTGCGGCCAGCCCTGCGTGGCGAAGGTCCACAGCTGCGAGCTGAACCAGGTGTCCAGCACGTTCTCGTCCTGATGCACGTGATGGCCGCCGCACTTGGGGCACACGTCGGTGTCCTCGGTCAGGGCGTCCTCCCAGCCGCAGTCCTCGCAGTAGAACACGGGGATGCGGTGGCCCCACCACAGCTGGCGGCTGATGCACCAGTCCTTAAGATTCTCCATCCAAGTGGTGTAGGTCTGCGTCCAGCGCGCGGGATGGAAGGTGACCTTGCCGGAGTTGACGGCGTCGAGCGCCGGCCCCTTGAGCTTGTCGACGGCCACAAACCACTGCTCGGAAAGCCACGGCTCCAGCGCAGCGTCGCAACGGTAGCAGTGCATGACGGAGTGGTCGTGGTCCTCGACGTGATCGAGCAGGTCATGCTCCTCAAACCACTTGATGACGGCCTCGCGGCACTCCTCGCGGGTCATGCCGGTGAACTCGCCGTAGCCCTCGACGACCACGGCGTGCTCGTCGAAGATATTGATCTGCGGCAGGTCGTGGGCCTGGCCCATAGCGTAATCGTTGGGGTCGTGGGCCGGGGTGACCTTGACGAAGCCGGAGCCAAAGTTGGCGTCGACGTGCCAATCCTCAAAGATGGGGATCTCGCGGTCGACGATGGGGAGTTTGACGGTCTTGCCCACAAAGGCGGCCTTCTCGGGGTCCTTCGGGGAGACGGCGACACCCGTGTCGCCGAGCATGGTCTCGGGGCGCGTGGTGGCGACGACGATGTAGTCCTGGCCGTTGACCGGCTCGGTCAGCGGGTAGCGCAGGTGCCACAGGTGGCCCTTCTCGTCCTTGTACTCGGCCTCGTCGTCCGAGATGGCGGTGGTGCAGTTGGGGCACCAGTTGACGATGCGCTTACCACGATAGATAAGACCGTCGTGGTACCAGTCGCAGAAGACCTTGCGCACGGCCTGGGCGTAGTCCTCGTCCATGGTGAAGCGCTCGTTGTCGAAGTCGACGGAGCAGCCCATACGTTTGATCTGCTCGACGATGATGCCACCGTACTCGTGGGTCCAATCCCAGCAGGCGTCGACAAACTTATCGCGGCCGATCTCCAGGCGGCTGATGCCTTCGCTCTTGAGTTTCTTGTCGACCTTGGTCTGCGTAGCGATACCGGCGTGGTCGGTGCCGAGCACCCAGCGCGTGGACTTACCGCGCATGCGAGCCATACGGATGATTGCGTCCTGGATGGAGTCGTCGGTCGCATGGCCCATGTGGAGCTTGCCGGTCACGTTGGGAGGCGGAATGGTGACGGTGCAGTCGCCCACGCCCTCACGGCGCTTGTAGTAGCCGCCGTCGAGCCACTTCTGCAGAATCGCCGGCTCGTTGGTCGACGGATCGTAGTTCTTGGGCATCTCTTCCATATATCTCTCCCTGTCCCGCCGGGGAGAAATGTAGGCCCGATTTTCGCTCGGTCAGGTCCTGGGCTCGCACGAAGAGCACATTAAGTGGTCTTCGGCTCGTGCGGAATCTACGAAAATCGGGCCTACATTCCTCCCCTTAGGTATCGATTACTTCAGTCTGATATGACTTCGCTGAGGCTTAAACAAACACACAGAATAACATAGGTAGTTGGGGTTATTGCGTATCTATAAAATAGCCTCCGACCGCGGGTGGTCGGAGGCTATCGACAAACACATTTTGGCAGGTTTTAGCCGTAGATGCGCTGGGGCTGTTCGGTGCCCTTAACCGCCGCTTCGGTTACGACGACCTTGGTCACGCCTTCCTCGCTCGGAAGATCGAACATTGTCTGCTGCAGCACGTCCTCGCAGATAGAACGCAGGCCGCGGGCGCCGGTCTTGCGGGCGAGCGCCATGCGGGCGATCTCATGCAGGGCCGCATCCTCAAACTCAAGCTCAACGTCCTCGAGCTGGAACATCTTGCGGTACTGGCGCACCACGGCGTTCTTGGGCTCGGTCAGAATCGACACCAGGTCGTCCTCGTCGAGCGCCTGCGTCTGGGTGACGACGGGCGTACGTCCCACAAACTCGGGGATCATGCCAAAGGCGTTGAGGTCCTGCGGAAGCACCTGACGCAGCAGGTCGTTCTCGTCGACCGAGGTGGGGCCGGCGATCTCGGAGTTAAAGCCCACGCCCTTGTTTCCCACGCGATCGGCGATGATCTTGTCCAGACCCACAAAGGCACCGCCACAGATGAACAGGATGTTGGTCGTGTCGATCTGCAGCAGCTCCTGCTGCGGATGTTTGCGACCGCCGGTGGGCGGAACGCTGGCCACCGTTCCCTCAAGAATCTTAAGCAGCGCCTGTTGAACGCCCTCGCCCGAGACATCGCGGGTAATGGAGAGGTTCTCGGCCTTGCGGGCGATCTTGTCGATCTCGTCCACGTAGATAATGCCAACCTGAGCGCGCTCGATATCGCCATCGGCAGCATTGATAAGCTTGAGCAGGATGTTCTCCACGTCCTCGCCCACATAACCGGCCTCGGTAAGCGCGGTGGCGTCGGCGATCGCAAACGGCACCTCGAGGATGCGCGCGAGCGTCTGGGCCAACAGGGTCTTACCGGTACCGGTGGGACCGAGGAGCAGGATGTTGGACTTGGCGAGCTCTACCTCGTCCATATCGTCATCGAACTGCGAGCCCATGTCGTCATCAAAGGCAGACACCGCAGCGCCGCCCTCGATCACGCGGCGATAGTGGTTGTACACGGCAACCGACATGGCGCGCTTGGCGTCCTCCTGGCCCATTACATAGGCCGAAAGCTCGTCATAGATCTCGTGCGGCGTCGGCACGTGCGTGATGACCTGACGGTCGTCCTCGAGCTCAAAGCCCTCGGTCTCGGGGTCCACGGCGGGCTGGGATGCAGCCTGACCGTGGTCGTTGAGGAAGCCCGGCAGCTTGCCGTTGCGGGCGGCGTCCATAAAGTCCGAAGCCAGCGACTCCTCCAAAATCTCGGAGCAGGCGGCGACGCACTCGTCGCAGATAAAGATGTTGGTCGGACCCTTTACAAGGCGGCGAACCTGCCCCTGCTCTTTTCCGCAGAAGGAGCAGCGGATGGGGTTGCCGTTCTCGTCAAAGTTGTCCTGCATGTTACCTGCCATCCTAGGCGTCCTTCGCGGCGAGATCGCGCGAGGTGACGATACGGTCGATCAGGCCGTAGTCGAGGGCCTCGGCAGCGGTCAGGTAGTTGTCGCGCTCGGTGTCGGCCTGGACCTTCTCAATGGGCTGGCCCGAGGCATCAGACAGGATCTGATTGAGCTCGCGGCGAGTCTTCTTGATCTCCTCGGCCACGATCTCGATCTCGGTCTGCTGGCCCTGGGCACCGCCGCTGGGCTGGTGAATCATGACCTTGGAGTGCGGCAGGCAGAAGCGCTTGCCCTTAGCGCCGGCCGAAAGCAGCACGGCGGCCATGGACGCGGCCATACCGACGCAAATGGTCGAGACCTGCGGCTTGATGAAGTTCATGGTGTCAAGAATCGCCAGGCCGGAGTAAACCTCGCCGCCGGGCGAATTGATGTAGAGCGAGATATCCTTCTCGGCATCCTGGCTCTCAAGATGCAGCAGCTGGGCAACGACCAGGTTGGCGCTGACGGAGTTGATCTCCTCGCCCAAGAAGATGATGCGGTCGTTGAGCAGGCGCGAATAGATATCGTAGCTGCGCTCGCCGCGCGGCGTCTGCTCGATAACGTATGGCACGAGGGCGGAATCGAACTTAGCGATCATACGCATCTCCATTTCTCTCTTGCGGACCAAATTGGTTCTAGATAAACGTACGGTGCCCGCATGCTATGCATTGGCTGGCACCGTACGAAGCAACCGGATAACCGGTGTATAACTTTACCCCATCACGGGCGCACGCATGCGCTCGCGGGTAAGGTGGCGAGAATTACTCGGCGTCCTTGGCGGTCTCGTCGACCTCGGTCACCTTGGCGTTCTCGACCAGGTGGTCGACGGCCTTGGAGCGACGGATGGACTCGCGGACGGCAGGCATGCGGCCATCGGCGATGAACTCGGCCTTGGAAGCCTCGACGTCCTTGACGCCGGCCTTCTCGAACTCGGCGTTGATGTCGTCCTCGGTGACCTCGATCTTGAGCTCACGGGCGAGGGCGTCGAGAGCCAGGGACTCACGGGCGACGTCGTTGGCCTGCTTGTGCAGGTCGCCGATGAACTGCTCCATGGTCAGACCGGAAGCGGGCAGCCAGGTGTCCAGGGTCATGCCGCGGGCAGCGAGGTTGGACAGGAAGTTCTGGCCGAGCTCCTCAAAGACGGACTGCTCGTAGTCGGCGTCCATCTCCTCGAGCTGCAGGCGCTCGGCGAGAGCGGAGACGCAACGGTTCTCCTTCTCGGCCGGGAGGCGGGAAGCCTTGTCCTGCTCGATCTCGAGCTTGATGGCGTCGCGCATAGCGTCGATGCTGTCGAAGCCAAAGTCGGACTTGACGAGCTCGTCGGTGAGCTCGGGGGTGTTGCGGACCTTGATGCCCTTGACGGTGACCTCGACGGTGTGGGTCTCGGCCTCCTCGCCCTCCTCGACCTCGTCGGTCCAGGTGACGGACTTGACGTCGTCAACGTTGGCGCCGATCAGGGCCTCGTTGAACTCCTTGGGGTTGCTGTCGCTACCGGCGATGAGCATGCGGCCCTCGGCGGCGAAGTTGTCGGCGTTCTCGACGGCCTTGAGGTCGACGGTCACATAGTCGTCAGCCTCGACGGAACGACCCTCGACGTCCTCGAAGGTGGCACGGTAGTTGAGGAGCATCTCGACCTGGTTGTTGATCTCGGACTCGGTGACCTCCGCGGGGGGCATCTCGATCTCGACAGCGTCGAAGGAGGAGAGCTCAGCGGCGGGACGCAGGGAGAACTCGACGGTGTAGGTGTAGTCCTCGTGATCCTTGGCGAGGTCGAGCTCCTTGTAGTCACCGCTCTTGGTGGGGACGATGTCCAGCTCGTTGAGGACGGCGGGCTCGTTGGCGGCGATCAGGTCGTTGGTGGCCTGAGCGAGGGTAGCCTCGGCGCCAAGAGCGGAATCGATGACCGGACGGGGAGCCTTACCGGCACGGAAGCCCGGGAAGCGGTACTTCTTAGCGGTGTCCTTGTAGGCCTTCTTGATCGCGGCGTCGACGTCGGCGGCCGGGATGGTGACCGTAGCGGTGAGCTTGGCGTCCTTGACGTCAGAAGCGGTGATGTTCAACACGTTCCTCCTCATACTGCCCAGCTTATCTGAGGTGCTGGTACCTTTATGCAACAAAGTGTCGCGACGGCCAGGGCCGACGCAAGTGCGATGGTGCGGGCGAAAGGACTCGAACCTTCACGGGAATCCCACCAGAACCTAAATCTGGCGCGTCTACCAATTCCGCCACGCCCGCATGAGCGCACAGACTAGGAATGATAGCAGATACGAACGGCAAGCGCACGCACACCTTTTACAGGCTCACGACCTCACCACGAGTGCAAAAGGCGGGGCGAGTTGCCCCGCCCCGCCAATTACGACTTGTTCGCTGACCCGCTACTCCTCCAGCAGGGCCTTCTCGGGCGTGATGGGCAGCGAGCGAACCTGGTGGCCGGTGGCGTGCGCCACGGCTGAGGCAACGGCGGCGAGCGGCGTGTTGATGACGACTTCGCCGATCGACTTGGCGCCAAACGGGCCCGTCGGCTCGTAGCTCGGCTCAAAGGCCACGCGAATGCTGCCGATATCCAAACGCGTGGGCAGCTTGTAGCTCATAAAGTTGCCGGTGCGCAGACGACCGCGGTCATCGTGCTCGACGATCTCGTAGAGCGCGTGGCCGATACCCTGGGCAATGCCACCCTCGGCCTGGACGCGCGCGAGCGCCTCGTTGATTACGGTACCGCAGTCCACAGCCGCCGCGTAGTCCACCACGGTCACCTTGCCGGTAGCCTTGTCGACCTCGACCTCGGCAATGCCGGCCATAAACGGCGGAGGCGAAACGGGCAGGCAGGCAGAGGCATGCGAGGTGAGCGCGTCGCCGCCCGCGATGTTCTTGACGCACAAGTTGGCAAAGTCGCGCAGCGTGAGGTAGCGGTTCTGCTCGCGTGCGGCACGCTCGTCAGACAGGCGCACGTACTGACCATCAAAGACCACATCGGCGGCGTCCACGTCCCACATCTGGGCGGCCTTGGCGCAAATCTTCTCGCGCAGCTCGGTCGCGGCGTTCTTGGCGGCAAGGCCCGTCACGTACGTACCCGAGCTCGCGTACGAGCCGGCGTCGAACGGCGACACGTCGGTGTCCACGCCGCGCACCACAATAAGCGAGCTCTCCACACCCAGCTCCTCGGCGGCAATCTGCGCCAGGATCGTATCGACGCCCATGCCGTTATCGGTGGCGCCGGTGCCGATGGTAATGAAGCCGTCCTCTTCCAAGCGCATGTCGATGCCGGCGATGTCCACGTTGGAGATGCCCGAGCCCTGCATGGTGAGTGCGCAGCCCAAGGCGCGCACGCAGTCGCCCAGATCCACGGCCAGCGGCTTGTCGCGCCAGCCGATCATGTCCATCGCACGCAGCAGGCAGCGGTCGAGTGCGCAGGCGTTGAGCTTCTCGTTGTAGTACTGCGGCATGATCTCGCCCTCGTGCACCATATTCTTAAGGCGCAGGTCGGCGGGGTCCATGTACAACATGTCGGCGAGCTCGTTGACGGCGCTCTCCACGGCAAACTGGCCCTGGGTGGCACCGTAACCGCGATACGCGCCGCCGCGGTTGGTATTGGTGTAGACGGCGTCCCAGCTAAAGCGGCTCGCCTTCACATGGTTGTAGATCGGCAGGCTCTTGTGGCCCGACAGGCCGATCGTCGTGGTAGCGTGCTCGCCGTACGCGCCGGCGTTGGACAACGTGTGCAGATCGATGGCCGTGATGGTGCCGTCATTCATGGCGCCCAGCTTAACGGTCATCTGCATCTGGTGGCGCGAGTTGCCCGCAGTGATGGTCTCCTCACGGGTGTAGCAGCAGTAGCTCGGACGGCCGGTCTGCTGGGTGACGAACGCCACAAAGATCTCGCAGCAGCCCGTCTGCTTAGAGCCAAAGCCGCCACCGATGCGCGGCTTAATGACCTGCACCTGCGACTGCGGAATATCGAGTGACTGCGCGACCATGCGGCGCACATGGAAGGGCACCTGTGTGGAGGTGGTCACCGAGATACGCCCGAACGCGTCGGTCGTCGCGAAGGCGCGGAAGGTTTCCATGGGCGCGGTCTGCGTGGCCTGGCTGGTGTAGGTGCGGGTGAAGACGATGTCGCTCTGGGCGAAGGCCTCGTCCAAGTCGCCAAAATCGCTCGTGCCGCTGCACACCAGGTTGCGCGGGACGTCGCCGCCCTGCGGGAACATAAAGGTCACGTCGCCCTCGGGGTGGACCACGATGTCATTATCGAGCGCCTGGGTAAAGTCGAGCAGCGGCTCGAGCACCTCATAGTCGACCTTGATGAGCTTAAGCGCCTTGTCGGCGGCTTCCTCGGTCTCGGCGGCGACAATCGCCACCTCTTCGTTTTGGTAACGGACGAGGTTCTCGAGAATCAGGCGGTCGTAGGGACTCGGCTGGGGATAGCTCTGGCCGGCGATGGTAAAGCGGCGCTGGGGCACGTCCTCGTAGGTGTAGACGCCCACCACGCCGGGCACCTTCAGGGCGCGCGACGTATCGATGGAGCGGATCTTGGCGCGGGCATACGGGCTGCGCTTGAGCTTAACGATGAGCGCGCCGGCGGGCACCATGTCGCCGGTGTAGACGGGGCGACCCTCGAGCAGGGCCTTCGAGTCCTTCTTGGGATGCTTGTGGGTGATCTGCTTGTACGAGACGCCGTCGGAGCTCGTATCGTTGACGGGCAGCTCGGGCATCTCGAAGCCCACCTGCACGCCAGACTCGTCGAGGAAGCGCACGATAGCGCGCAGCTGGCTCTCGTAGCCGCTGCAGCGGCAGAGGTTACCGGCAAGCTGACGCGAGAGCTCCTCACGCGTGGCGACGAGGCTCGGGTCCTCCTTAGCGGCGCGGGCAAGCGCCAGCACGTTCATGATGAGGCCGGGGGCGCAAAAACCGCACTGCTCGGCGCCTTCGGCAGCCATCGCGCGGGCCAGCACCTCAGACTCGGCTTTGAGACCCTCGAGCGTGGTGACGGTGTGGCCCTCGACGCGCGCGGCGGGAACCGAGCAGCTCAACACCGGATCGCCGTCGAGCCACACCGTGCACAGGCCGCAGTTGGTGGTCTCGCAGGCGCAGCGCACCGACGCGCAGCCCTGCTCGCGCAGCAGCGCAAAGAGCATGGTGTCGGGAGCAATCTGAACCTTGACCTTGCGGCCGTTGAGCGTAAAGGAAAGATCGATGAGTTTGGCAGCCATTAGCGCACCTCGCTAGAATCGACGCCGGGCACGCGGCGGCAGGAATACTCGTCCGTGGCAAACTTGGGGATCTGCACGGTCTCGAGCTCGCGGGCAAGCGCGGCCGAAAGCTCGATGCCGGCGGCGCGGCGCACGGCCTGCACGGCAAGCGGCGCCGAGATGCGACGGCGGTACTCGGCCGAGCCCCACAAGTTGGTGCCGTAGCTCAGCGCGCGTACGGACGCGGCAAGGGCACGCAGCTCGTCCTCGGAAGGATGCTCGTTGGTAAGGCCACATGCCTCGCCCTGCAGCAGGGTCGCGCGCAGCGGGCGGGCACCCACGGTAACATGCCAGCTGTTGTCCCACCAGGCGGCGGTGACGTTTAAGGAGGGGAAGTCGGTCGCGGCCTTGCGCACGGCCTCGTAGCTCGCACGGTAGTCGTGTTTGACGACCACAATGTGCTCGATCACGTCGCGCACGTAGCCCATGTCCACGAACTCGGCGAGCGGCACGCGGCCGGCGCCCGTCAGCTCGACATAGGAATCGAGCGCGAGGAAGGCGGAGAGCACGTCCGAGAAGCCAAAGCGACCATAGATGCTGCCGCCCACCGTGGCAGTGTTGCGCAGCTGCACGCCCACGATATCGTGGACGGCGAACTCAAAGACATGGTTGACAAGCGCGTTGAGCTCGGCATGGCGCTCGAGCTGGCGCAGGGTGCACATGGCACCGATGCGAAACTCGGTCTCGGTCTCCTCGATCTGATCGAGCCCGCAGGCCGAAAGGTCAATCGCCGTCGCCACACGACGCGAACCCAGGCGCATCCAGATGCCACCGCCCACAATCTTGTTGTTGCGGTTTTTCTGCAAGAGCTCATAGGCTTCGGCCGCGTTTCCAACACGGACGTAGGTACCGAACTTGAGCACGTTCTCCCCCATCTCTCCACTTGTCCAGTACCTTTAAGTGTACCAAACGAGGGGGCACAGCTCGTGTCGGGACAAAATGAACCGTTTTCCTCCGTCGCATGCGAATCAAATAAGGCTCCCAGCCAAGATGACTGGGAGCCTTCTGCGATGCTATATCAAGCGAAAATTTAGCAGACGCCCTGGGCGAGCATGGCGTCGGCGACCTTCAGGAAGCCGGCGATGTTGGCGCCCATGACGAAGTTGCCCTCCTGGCCGTACTCCTTGGCGGTGTCGTCCACGTTGTGGAACATGCCGCGCATGAGCTGCTCGAGCTTGCCGTCGACCTCCTCGAAGGTCCAGGACAGATGCTCGGCGTTCTGGCTCATCTCCAGGCCGGACACGAGCACGCCGCCGGCGTTGGCAGCCTTACCGGGCATAAAGGCAACGCCGTTCTCCTGGAAGTAAGTCGTGGCCTCGATGGTCGTGGGCATGTTCGCGCCCTCGCCGACCACCTTGCAGCCGTTGGCGACGAGCGCCTGGGCGTCCTCAAGCAGCAGCGTGTTCTCGCGAGCGCAGGGCAGCGCGATGTCGCAGGGCAGCTGCCAAACGCCACGGCCGTCGCCCTCGTGCCACACGGCGTTGGGCTTCTCGTCAACGTACATAGCGAGCGTAACGCCCTTGTCGTGGCCAGAGCGCTTCTTGTTGTAGACGTGCTCGAGCACAGTGTAGTCGATGCCGTCGGGATCCTCGACCCAGCCGTGAGTATCGGAGCAGGCCAGCACCTTGCCGCCGAGCTGGGAGACCTTCTGGACGGCGTAGATAGCGACGTTGCCGGAGCCATGAACGACGACGTTCTTGCCCTCGAAGGAGTCGCCGCGGCTCTTGAGGTACTCGTCCACAAAGTAAACCAGACCGTAACCGGTGGCCTCGGTACGGGCGAGCGAGCCGCCAAAGGAAAGGCCCTTGCCGGTAAGAACGCCGGTCCACTCGTTGGTCAGGCGCTTGTACTGACCGAACAGGTAGGCAACCTCGCGGCCGCCAACGCCCAGGTCACCGGCGGGAACGTCGGTGTTGGGGCCAATGTGGCGATAGAGCTCGGTCATGAAGGACTGGCAGAAGTGCATGATCTCGTTGTTGGACTTGCCCTTGGGGTCAAAGTCGGAGCCGCCCTTGCCGCCGCCCATGGGAAGGGTGGTCAGGCTGTTCTTGAGGATCTGCTCCAAACCCAGGAACTTGAGCATACCCAGGGTGACCGTCGGGTTAAAGCGCAGGCCGCCCTTGTAGGGTCCAATGGCAGAGTTGAACTCGACACGGTAACCGCGATTGACCTGAACCTTGCCCTGGTCGTCGACCCAGGGAACACGGAACATGACGATACGCTCGGGCTCGACGAGGCGCTCCAGCAGGGCGGCCTCCTCGTACTCGGGATGGGCGTCGAGCGCCGGCTGGATGGTGCCGAGGATCTCGGTCGCGGCCTGGATGAACTCAGGCTGCTCGGGATAGCGGGCCTTGAGCTCTTCGAGAACTTTCTGCGTGTAGCTCATGCTTCCTCCAATGATGGGAAACGAAAAATGTTGGTCGCGGCACCCTATGCGCCGCGAGCTTTATCGAGTATGGATAATATCGCACTGTTGCAGCAAAGTTTCGCATAAGCCGACGAGCAGATGTTTCGTTTTGATTACGATGCAGGTAGAAGCGTTTTTGGGCACCTGACGAACAAATCGCGTGTTTCGAAGCTGTTTCGTCCACATGTTCCGAACCACCACATTGGGGACAGGCACCTTTGTGGTGGTGTTGGTGATTAGAGGACGAGCTGGTGGTAGTCGGCGGGGGTTATGCGGCCTTCGGTGGCAGCGCGGAAGGCGGCGAGGGCGTCGCCCGAGAACGGCATGGCCCAGCACAGCCCGCAGCCGGCGGTAATGGAGCCCGGCAAAGGCATAATGCGCCCGGGCACACCGGCGGCAAGGCACAGCTGCTCGCATTCCATCACATCGAAGGTGCTGTCAAACGACACGATAATCTTGCGTTCGTGGTCTAGGGCATCGCCGGACGGGCCTTCGCGGTGTGCCTCACGATACGCCGCGGCGGCCGCTTCCTCTTCCGCGGTATGTCCACAGCCACCGCAACCGCAGGTACAGGGCTCGGACCCGTCGCAAGTACAAGGTTCTCCCGTGTCGGGACAAATATCGTGAGACAAGGCAACTCCAATCCTCTAGGCGAGTAACTCGGCCGCCGCAAACTCCTCGGGCGTATTGACGTTCTCGAAGCAGAGCGTCGAGCCGGCGACCTTAACGATTTGCGGCTCATCCATATAACCGGCCTGAACGCGATTGATCAGGCAGCGAATGCGCTGGCGGTCGCAGGAGAGCAGCTCTTGGGCAACCGGCGCACACGCGTCACGGCGCCAGACGGCGCAAAGCGGCTCAATCCCCCGCTCCTCGCGCGGCACGCACACGTCGAGCGCCTCGGCCTCGACACAGCCAGCAAGGGCACCGATTAGCTCCGAAGAGACAAACGGCATATCACAGGCGACGATAGCAACGAGAGGCAGCCGGGCCGCAGTCAGCGAACTCGCGATGCCGCGCATGGCGCCCGCCGGCCCCTCAAGGTCCGGCACTATTCGCGGCACCAGGCCGCCAAACGCGCGCTCCTCAAGGTAGGCAAGCTCGCTGGGACGCGAAGTCGTCACGACTAACTCGCCGGCAACTGGCGCCAGCCGACCCAGCACGCGCTCGATGAGCGGCTCGCCGCAAAACGCCATACGCGCCTTATCGCAGCCCATGCGCGACGACAACCCGCCCGCCTGGACGACACAAGAAAGATCGGCACGTCTTACGGTAGTCATACGGCAAAACACCTCCATCGGCACGTTCATAATCCAGCACACGGGGCAAATACCGTAGGCGACATGAGAGGCGGCACGGCAAACCCATGTAAAAACAAAACAGCGCCTTTGCGGCACGCAGCAAGACCGCGAGCACAAAAGCGCTGGTAGCGTATGGCGGGAACGTATGTGAATCGAACACATCCAAGACGTTTTGCACGCCTCGCAACGGTTTTGAGGACCGCGGAGCCCACCGGAGCCCATCCGTTCCCAAGTGCGG
>CALLFD010000088.1 GCA_937997605.1 uncultured Collinsella sp.
TTCGCATGGACGACTTTGCCCGGGTGCTTTCCCAGGACGGTCAGTTTGTGCCGCTGGCAAAAGAAGAGGTCCAGCTTATTAGCAGCTTTACTCATAGGGGAGACCGCGTAGTGCCCATGAGCGAGGCCCTAAAAGACGGCGACCAGGTCGTGGTGACGGCAGGTCCGCTACTGGGTCACGAGGGACTTATCAAAACCATTAACAGACGCAAGAGCACTGCTTATTTGGAGCTCGACCTATGCGGCCGACGCGTAACTACGCGCGTTGGCCTTGCCGTGCTTTCAGCCGAGCAGCGCGTAATGCGAAACCTTAAAAAGGCGATCGCCTAGCTGCGGGCGGTCGCTACACAGAACAGGGAGGATCCCCAACCCGGGGACGAAGTGTTGGAAGAGAACGTGTCGGATAAAACAGAATATGCAACGAATGCGCCCGCGGGCGCGGCACTCATTGCTCAGGCCATGGACCGGCGTGAAGGGGCCGGTCGCTACAAGGCCATGCAATCCATCATGGACTGGGATCGCTCGCGCATGGCGTACAGGGCTGTGAAGCGCACGTTTGACATCGTGTTCAGCGGTGCCATCCTCATTGTTATCGCAATCCCCAGCTTGGTGCTGGCGGCGGCCATCCGCATGGAGAGCGAGGGCAGCCCCTTCTACAGCCAGATCCGTGTTGGTCAGACCCGCCCCGACGGCAGCCTGTCTACCTTCCGCATGTGGAAGTTCCGATCCATGTACAAGGACGCCGACGAGCGCCTCGCCGAGCTCAAGGGGCAGAACGAGATCGCCGGCGCTATGTTCAAGATGAAGGATGACCCGCGCGTAACGAAGATCGGCAAGTTCATCCGCAAGCACTCCATCGACGAGTTCCCGCAGTTCCTGAACGTCTTTCTGGGTCAGATGTCCGTGGTGGGCCCGCGTCCGCCGCTGCCGAATGAGGTGGCCGAGTACACGGAATACGACCTGCAGCGCCTGGCCGTGAAGCCGGGAATTACCGGCTGGTGGCAGGTTACGGAGCGCAACTCGACCGGATTCGACGGGATGGTTCGTCGCGACCTGGAATACATTGCGCGACGCGGGCTCCTCACCGATTTGAGAATTATCGCTCTCACCATCATCGAAGTGATCACGGGAAAGGGTGCGTGCTAGATGGATCTTTCAAAAGCCAAAGTGTGTATCCCGAGTTCAAGTGGAGGACATCTGAC
>CALLFD010000089.1 GCA_937997605.1 uncultured Collinsella sp.
CGCGAGCACACGGCGGACGCGGCATCTACTACAATGGAGCACTAGCTTTTCGCTATTCGGTGAAGGAGGGGCCGCGTCCCTGCCGCTCCGAGTTTGCGAAAACATGCGGGAAAGAACCCGCATTTCTGTCGTATTTAGGTAAGGAGTGACTCACGTGACAACGATGGAGCGTCGTCCGGATTCCCGTGGCAAGGTTCGTGATATCTATGATGCTGGTGAAAACCTGCTGATGGTCGCCACCGACCGCATTTCTGCGTTCGACTTCATTCTTCCCGACGAGATTCCGTTTAAGGGAGAGGTACTCAATCGCATCTCGGCATTCTGGTTCGATAAGTTTGCCGACATCGTCCCCAACCATCTCGTTTCCATCGACCCGGCGGATTTCCCCGAGGAGTTTGCTGAGTATCGTGACTACCTCGCTGGCCGCGCCATGCTGGTTAAGAAGGCCCAGACGATTCCTATCGAGTGCATCGTCCGCGGCTATCTGACCGGTTCGGGCAAGAAGACCTACGACGAGAACGGCACCGTCTGCGGCATCCAGCTGCCTGAGGGCCTGACCGAGGCTTCCAAGCTTCCTGAGCCGCTGTTCACGCCGTCCACGAAGGCCGAGATCGGTGACCACGACGAGAACATCTCGTTCGAGCGTTGCTGCGAGATCGTGGGCGAGGACATCGCCACGCAGATTCGTGACCTTTCCCTCAAGATCTACAAGGCCGCTGCCGAGTACGCCGCGACCCGTGGCATCATCATTGCCGACACCAAGTTCGAGTTTGGTGTTATTGATGGCAAGGTCACGCTGATCGACGAGTGTCTCACGCCCGACTCCAGCCGTTTCTGGCCTGCTGCCAGCTACGAGGAGGGCAAGATCCAGCCTAGCTACGACAAGCAATTCGTCCGCAATTGGCTCAAGGCCAACTGGGATATGACGGGGGAGACCCCGCACCTGCCCGCCGAGGTCATCGATGGCACGTCCGAGCGCTATCGCGAGGCCTTCCAGATCATCACGGGCTCCCAGTTCACAAGCATGAAGGAGAACGCATAAGTGAGTACCCGTAGCGCCACGAACAAGCGCACGCAATCCCACGAAGTTACCGGGGTTGCGCGCAAATCTGCCGCATCTGCTAAGCCCGCCCGCCAAGCAGCGAGCTCCGTTCGCGTCGTGCCGGCTTCGTCTAAGGCACGCCGCAAAGAGCTCGAGAAGGGCGAGAACCTCGAGGGCCTCTCTAAAGAGGAGAAGCGCGCCCGCAAGGCTAAGCAGCGCGCCAAGGAGGACCGCATCTATACGGTGTCGAATATCCTCCTCAAGCAGGACGAGGACTACACCAAGCGCCGTCGCATCTGGTGGATTGTGCTCGCCATTGGCATGGTGCTCGTCGTGGCAATTTGGGCCTCGCTGTACTTCGCTCCCGCTGACATGGTGTCCAGCCCCGTCCAGATGGTCGGTATTGTTTTGTCCTACGTCGTCATTCTGGGTGACTTTATCTACGACTTCGTTCGTATTCGTCCCCTGCGCAACATGTACCGCGCGCAGGCCGAGGGCATGTCCGAG
>CALLFD010000090.1 GCA_937997605.1 uncultured Collinsella sp.
GAATGACATGAAACTATTTGAACAGCTGAAGTCCAATGCGTCGCGCATGGCTGTCTACGCCATCCTCGTGGCAACGGCTTTATGCGGAATCGCGGCACCCGTCTATGCGCTCAACGGGGAGAAAGGCGATGTCGAACCCGCGTACATGGCTTCGACGGTTAAGGACCGGTACAAAGCCTTCTCTGGAGACACGTTTTACGTAGCAGAGTACGACACGACCTACCGTCAGCTTCGCTACAACAAGAGATACGAATATCTAGGCCCAGAGGCAATCAGCTATACGTCGGGTTGGTACCGCTCCAGCTATGGACACATAACCCAGTTCAAGTGTAACTACCGTGTGTACAACTAAAGCAACCGGCCGGGACGAGGGGTGACGCAAAAGCGTCGCCCCTCGTTTTTAACCATGCCAGCTGAACCTGGTTCAGGCTTCAATGCAAGAAGAAGCAGGCCGAGGATAGGAGACATTAAGGCTAATAGCCCGAACTCGTTGCCCGACCGTCACTATTAGTGACTATTAGACAGGACTTGCGGACGATACAGCTAATAGTCGGTACTTGCAAATCACCCGCGTGTACCGAAAGGTATGGCAGGAGAGGCTGCCGATACGCTGCGCGCTAGATGCCGATCGTATCGATGGGTGCGATGGTGATGCCGTCCGGCGTCGTGTGGGTAGGCATCCCGAACCCGATGACGATGAGCTTAGCCGCAGGCGGTCTTTCCCCGCGCTCGACCAGCTTCCGCTCTAGGCGAAGCAGGTTCTCGGATGCCTCCGGCACCTGCGGGCTTCCTAGCTTGACCTCGACCGCGATCCATGACCCGTCGCGCCTGTGGACGATGGCATCGACTTCCAGATCGTCGGCGTCGTGGTAATGCGAGACGGAGGCGTCGTTGACCGCCGCATAGACCTTGAGATCGTGCAGGACGATGGACTCGAAGAGCAGGCCGAGGGTCTTCGGGTCGGCCGTCAACGACTTGGGATTCGCGCCGAGCAGCGCCACGGCGAGCGAGGGGTCCGCGAGATGTCGCTTAGCGCCCTGGCGCAACCTCACCGGGGATCTGAGCGCCGGGTGCCACGCCGGGATGTCGTCGACGATATTGATCCGTCGCAGCGCGTCCATGTAACTCGCAATTGTGTTCTTCGATATGTCGCCGTCCAGATCCCTTTCAATGGCTTTCGTGCCGGAAAGAGTCGACTCGTTGCGAGCGAGCGAGCAGAGCAGGGACCTGACCTTTTCCGGGTCGCGTCTCACTCCGTCGATTCTTGAGACATCGGATTCGCACACGCCATCGATATAGGCAGCCGATATCCGCATCGCTTCGGCGGTCGTCCTGCCGACCGCCTGAGGCCAACCGCCGCGGCAGAGAATATCGGCAACACCGCTGATGCCATCGATGGACCCGAGCGATGTTTTAACGGGATCGCCTGCAAACAGCGCACCGATCGAAACCGCACCAGACGAGACGCCAAGTTCGGAAAGCGTCATGGTGTCCATCCGCAGGCGGGAGATGCGCCCGACGCCGCTGTGCATCGGTCGGTCCGCATCGTTCGGCGTCGCCGAGCCGGTAAGGATAAACTGCCCTGGTTCCCCTCCCCTCGCATCGCACTCGAAACGCACTGCGTCCCATAGCTTCGGCTCCTCCTGCCACTCGTCGATGAGTCGCGGCGCCGCACCGGTTATCGCCTGAGCCGGGTCGAGGCGAGCGAGTTGAAGCGCCGCGAAGCCGCCAGCGGGATCAGAGAGAGAAAGCGATGACTCCGCAAAGCGGTGCGCCGTCGTCGTCTTCCCGCACCATTTCGGTCCCTGAACAAGTACCGCGCCGAAAATGACGAGGTCTCGTTCGATCAGCCGATCGACGCATCGGTCTATATATCTATTCACTAGTGCACCCCACTTCTTAAACAGATAAATTATACTGTTTATCTGCTGCGTTGGGACAATTGCAGGTAATTCATTGGGACAATTGCAGGTAATTCATTGGGACAATTGCAGGTTGAACTATGAAGCTTGTACTAAAAGAAAGCCTATAAGAATGTAGGATGCATATAGCGCACGGGAGCGCTTATAGGCTTGGCAGAGCCGGCGCCCTGCGCGGATGGAAACAGTTTGGGGTTTTCTCCCAGCAGCTGAAGCCGCCCTAGTAGGGGCGGCTTCAGTCATTTAAAGGGATGAGCCCGTGCATCTCTCCCTTACCGGAATCAAGCCTTTCTGCAGCTACCTCTAGGTGTTTCTGGTTCTCTTTGCTCCAGAAAGGATCAATCTCCTCGACCGGGGTTCCAGTGATCTCGGCGACATCGTCGGCATCGACCTTGAGCTTTGCGACGATTTCTTTCACCACCCGGCGCCGTGCCTCATCTTTGATCTCCTCGCCGACCTCGCCAAACTCCATCGACGGCCCGTCCTTGCTCACCGGTCCATACATATGGATCCCCCTTTTTCAATCCATCTATTGCGATGGATCTTCTAGAAATTGGGCAAAAGCGTACTCATGCAACGTTGCATGAGTACACAATACACCGCATTATCGCGCTACGTTTCTTGCGGCAACGTAGAACCGGCAGTACTCCGGCTTGAAGACGAACTCAACAGTCCCGGTCGCCCCCATTCGGTTTTTAGCAACGATGACATTCGCGATGCCCTTGGCCGGGCGTCCATCCATGTTCGCCTCTCGATCGTCGGCTGAACGGTCCAAGAACATAACGATATCGGCGTCCTGTTCGATCGAGCCGGAGTCGCGAAGATCAGACAACTGGGGCACTTTTCCGACGCGACTCTCAACCTGCCGAGAAAGCTGGGATAACGCAATGACGGGAACGTTAAGCTCCTTTGCGAGGATCTTGAGCGAACGGGAGATCTTGCCGATCTGAACGTTCCTGCTCTCGAACTTGCTTCCCTTGGGATCATCAACCAGCTGCAGGTAGTCGACGATGATGATTCCCTTTCCTTGCCCGCGAAGCATGCGCCTCGCCTTGGCGCGAATGGACGCGACGGTCGTTCCGGGCGTGTCGTCGATGTCGATTGGCAGAGCACTCACGGATGCCACGATGTTCTCAGCCAGGGCGCGGTCGCCCTCCTTGATAAGCCCATCCCTGATGGCTCCGATGGTCAAGCCGCTTGAAGCGCCGGCCGACGCGCTCGCGAGTATGCGCTGTCCTATTTCGGTAGCAGTCATCTCCAGCGAGAAGAGGCATACCTTCGTACCAACGCTTGCGATCGATGTTGCCAGATTGATTGCGAAAGCACTCTTACCGACCGCTGGCCGAGCGCCGAGGACGATGAGCTGTCCAGGCTCGAACGAACCGATAAGCTCATCGAGCTTGGAGAATCCAGTTTTGACATGGTCCGTCGCTCCGCCCGTCCTGGTCGCCTCGGCGGAATCGAGGACGAGACGTAAAGCGCTTTCCATGCTCTTGTAATCGCTTGGGACGGATTGCTCGGTCGCGGCGAGAAAGGTGTCCTGGACTGCGGAGATGTATTCCGCGGTGTCTATCGGCGGATTATTGGTTAGCGACGTTACTTCAGCGGTCGCGGCGATGACATTACGGCGAGCGGTGTCACGTCGCAGGATGTCAACGTAGTGCTCATACGACGCCTGAGCAAAGTCGTCCGAGATGAGTTCGATGACGTATGCCTCGCCACCGACGGCAGCGAGCTTTCCGCTGCTCCGAAGCCCATCGATGACGGAGACGCAGTCGGCCCCGATACCCTTCGCATCAAGATCGCAAATCGCCTTGAAGATCGTCCTGTTCGACGGAGAGAAAAAATCTGACTCCGTGCAACTTGCCACGATTTCCACGCGTGAAACGCGGTTCGTCATGGCGGCGGCCAGCACTTTCTTTTCTGCTTCGATGTTGGACGGGAGTTTCGTTGGTAACGGCATATTTGGCCTTCCTACTGCGTACCAATGCAACGTTGCATGAATACGCAGTTGAATAATTTGCTATTTTCTAGATATTTTCTAGAAAATATCTAGATTTATCCCTTAATGCGCACTGATGCAACGTTGCATCAGTGCGCATTTACTTGTTTCTCTTTCTCGACTTCTTGAGAATCGCTTCCAGTGCTCGTGTACGGTCATCTTCGAGACGGACCGCAGCAACAGCGGCCCCCGACGCGATTTCCGGCACGACCTGCTTTCCCTGCTTCTTGAGCTCAATGAAACCTTGCTCGGCAAGATGCTTCCTAGCCTTTTGGAGCGCGGAAACGGAAATACCCAGGAGCTCTGCCAGCTCCGGGTTCTTCATCGCGCCGCGGGGGTGGTCCAGCAGACTTTGGGACACGAGGTCGCCGAACACGACACAGGCTGCATCGTGGAACGCATCACTTGCAAGCATGAATCGCGGCACGTGAAGGAACTGACCGCTAATCAATTCGCTTTTGGACATGCCGACAAAGTTACCGATTTCATCAAAGTCAACCGAAAGAGCCCCGCTTTCCGAGCGCACGACCCATCCCCAACCAACCATCTCGTTGATGGTTGTACTCACTCGGCACCGATCGATATCAAGTTCGACGGCCGTTGACTCACGAAGCTCGGAAAGACCAGATCCGATATGCGAGAGCAGGATAACGGTTCCGATCGAGCATTTGCGTCCATTCGGCATCGTCTTACCAACCACCGAAACGAGACCGAGGCGCACGAGAAGCCATGGATAGTCCTTGAGCTCACGGGTTGCGACGGGGCGCTGCAGCACAGGCGCTGCAGCGGAAGTACCCAGATTGCCTCCACCAACCGAAAGCTCGGTTTGGAACACGAACGGCGCAGGGGCATCATTCGATTTTTCAGATTGACTGCCGACGGCGGCAGCCAGAGCGTTGGCCAAGCTGGTCATGATTATCACGACCTCTAGCCGACAGCATCATCTGACAAGGTACATCCACAAAAACCAGCGGTAGAACCGAAGGTACTATGGTATGATGTCCTTGACAAATCGATATCACGTCGGAAAGAAAGACTCATTTGCTTGGCGGCTGCGAGTCTTTTTTTCTGCCTATTTTTCCTCATCGCCAGCCCGATCCTCGCGCTCATGAAGCATCTGGTTGCGCAAAAGCACGCCGATATACCCGGACTTGTTCATTCCGGTCTGCTCGGTAACCTCGGTAAGATAATCCACGAGCTCAACGGGAAGGGTGAGCAACACGCGCTTCTTGGACGGAGTTGCGTCCTTCTTGGATTCCATCTCAAATACCTTTCTGGCCGAATTTACATTGCAAATAGTATATCCGTATATATCACGATGTTCAAATATATTTCTTCACGGTTGAATGCGTTGTCATAACCCCTTAACGCGTACTCATGCAACGTTGCATCAGTACATAACGTTGCATGAGTACGCACATAGCGTTGCATGAGTACACATTTATGTTGCATCAGTACGTGATAAATAGGGGTTAACGTTGCATGAGTACATGTCCCTATATATGTAGAGAAAAGAGAATTGAGAATTAAGAGAGAGGGCCACAAGTGGCCTAGAACCCTTGCTTGAAACTCACTGAAAGACGAACGTCTTTTTGCAATCGTGAGGTGACTACAGATAGGGCATCTTTTTCAGCTGCTATCCATTCCGACATTCAGTCGACCTCACGTCTAGACCACGGAAACGGCCACAGAATCGAATATCTGACACTTTGGAACCAATTCGACCGTATTCCTCAGACTGCATTATTTCGATGCCTTAAATCGGATCTGAGAGCCTACAAGAAAGAAAAAGCACCTTCCGGTGCTCTTCTTGACTGACGTTTGATTAAGATATGTTCGCGAAATGCGATATCAGGATGCTTGTTCCAATTCTTCAATCAGATTGAGCAATCGGTTTACGGCTGGTCCTAGAAGGTCTGAAAGAGCGAGCGTGATTTCACTCCCTGATTCCTCCATTGCCATTGCGAGGCCCTTTAGGCCATGAAGCTCGATGGCGAACTTGTCGTAAATTTCGGCGCGCGTCTCCTCGGCCGTTTTCGTCGAGTCTTCGATGGCATCCTCTGGGATGGTGAACGAATCAATATTGTCGCTCTCTTCGAGCAGGCCGAGCAATCGGTTTACGGCTGGGCCGAGAAGGTCGGCCAGCGCGAACAGGGCTTCGTTTTCGGATGTGTTCATCACCTGCGAAAGCCCGCTGAGCCCACAGAGCTCCGTGGTGATGTCGCCGCTGAGCTTCCTGCGTTTCTCGCTTTGAGTCATATCGGCTCCTTTTCTCATCGATTCCGAAACTAACCTATCGGTCTTCGTTTTCCGCCTCTTTAAGCAGTTCATCGACAGCGTTCTGCATCACAGCTGTCATCGTCCTGCCCTCCTGCTTGCAGTAGGCCTTCAGGGCTGCGTGCTTCTTTGCCGACACGTAAAACGTAATCATCTTGCGCTCGTCGGTCCCGGCATCACCCTTGTGTGCGGTGTCCTGGTTGTCCATGAGACGCTTTTTGGCCGGCTTGGTGTTGTTGTTGGCAAATGCATTGAAGTTATTTTTAACGGCCATTCAGGGCCTCCCTAAGCTCGCTGTAGACGTCATCGTATCCGTAGAGTGCCGATCCGAACGGCAGCCCGAAGTAGCCCTTCAGGTCCTCCTTCTGGCGGATCGCCGTGTCGAAGTAGGAAATACCGCCGGCGGCAAGGTTTTCCTGCGCAGCCTTGAAACCGTTGGTGTTCGTCAGCACGCGGGTAAGAAGCACGGCGTACGGCCTCCCGTTCGCTTCCATCGTTTTCACGGTCTCGGCCGTTTTCACGAGGTCTGCGTTGCCGGTGCCAGTCGGCACGATGACGAAGTCCGACGCGTCCTGCGCCGCGTCCAAGATGGCCCCATTGGGTGGGCAATCGATGAAGGCCCAGCGGCCCGGATCGCCTTTGAACTTCTTCGCCGCCCGTTTGACGGTTGCGGGGTTCGCGGCGTCGACGGCGAAGGGAAGTTCCTCGCCGTTGTCCTCGGCGTTATCGGCCCAGAAGGTGGCCGATCCTTGCGGGTCCGCGTCGAGTACGACGACTTCCTTGCCGTCGCGAGCGGCGGCCGTCGCGAGCGCGATGCAGCTCGTCGTCTTGCCCACACCGCCCTTCAGATTGATCAGCGAAACGATCATTTTTGCACCGGTCCTCTCCATAATTCTTCTAGAACATTTCTAGAAACCTTCTAGATTCATTTTACCGCACCGCAATGCTCCATAACCCATGAATCCCTACAAATCTAGAAATACTCTAGAAATTTTATAGAAACTTACTAGAAGATTTCTAGATACAATCACGATCACGCGTACCTTTCTGGTTTGCGCCTTGATACGATAAATGAAGACTCAGTTGGGAGAGGGAGGGGGTTGTGGTGACTGGCTTTTGGCAAGTGTTTGCACTTCTGGGCCACCTCGGTTTTGCAACGGTCCTTACCGTATGGCCGAACGACTTCGGCCGTCATCCCCGCCTTATCCGTGCCATCGGCATTCTCGGGTTGATCACCGGCGCCCCGCGCGTTCTTCGATTTGGCCTAGCTATTTGAGAAGCGACGGCGCGGCAGACAAGCAGATTAAGGTGGGAGGAAATGACCAGGCGCCCACCGCGCCGCCATCCAAAGTGTATCGCTCGCCTTCAGCCTAATAGTTCCTAATAGTGCCCATGCACCTGACTATTAGCGACTATTAACCTAAAGACCCTGAAAATTCGTCTATTAACCGGTATTACCGCAGGAAGATAGCCAAATCCAGACGCCTCAACACCCGGAAGCCAACAATTTATTTCTATAATTCTTCTAGAAAATCCCTAGAAACCTTATAGAAGAATTATAGATTCAACTCATGCTGCGTCCCTTTTCGTTTCGGGCATACTGTCGGCAAGAAGACGATTTCAAGGAGGCGGACATGCTCCAGAACGTACTTGGCAGCGACGGACAGATGCACGTCGAGAACCAGGTCGGCAACATGAGAATCGACCTCACGACCGGTGAGACCAAGACGGTCGTTCCGTGAGCCGGTGGTATGAACACGGTCATTGGCCCCGACGGGACCCATACCGAGTTTCAGACCGGCCAGATGCGCCAGACTCTCGGTAAGCCCGGGTTCGACTGGTTGTTCAATAAGCACTGACAAACGGTCGGTAAAACATAGGCGCTCTTAAAAATATGTGACCATAAGACCAGGCTAACATGTGCTCACAGACATATAGTCACAGTTGTAGATCGGTTTAATCTGTGTCCCTTAAGCTGAAGCTGCCTCAACGAACCGTGGCTGGCGAGACGAAAAAGGGGAATCCCTTTTGCGGGATTCCCCTTTCCGAGTCGTTATGCGATTTGTCCTACATCTGCCCGCGGCGCTTCTTCTGGTCGAGGAAGACGCCGGCCGCCACAAGGACGGTACCGCCGATGGCGAACGTCTCGCCGATGAGTCCCGCGCAGCGGACTCCGGGCGAGGGCTGGAGCAAGTTGATGGAAGACCTTACCGATTTGCGGAAGGTTTTGCCCGAAGAATCCGGCACCGCCGGATTCTTTTGGAATGGCTTCTCGTTTGATTGCTTTCCTATCGTTTGCCCCCAGACTGGGCGTCTAAAAAGGCGGCCGAACCGGCCGCCCACAAATAAATAAACATTTACCGAATGTAAGAGAAGGGGAACGATGCACATTACTCCCAGTGGCCGGCGACGTCGACAACCCAATGTTGCCCCGTAGCCTTCTGTTCATAATGCCCCTGGTCCTCTTTCGTTTCATAGGAGTCGTTTACGACAGATCCGCCGATGCCGCCGTTTTCGCCATCGTTAATAATCCAAGCATAGGCGGCATCGGATGAATCGAAGGGCCCTACCATAGTTCCACCGTGGTTTACCCAATAGCGGGGATGTGTCGTGTAAACCCAGTTGGAAACCCAAACCTGTCCATAGTCTGTCTCCCAGTGCCCCTGCTCGGCAACCCACTTTTTCTGGCCGCCGCCGTTGGAAGAGGAATTGTTGCTGCCGGAACTCTGCGAATTGCCGGAATTCTGCTTGGACTGGGAGTAATCGCCCTTGTTGTCCGACTTCGAGGAATCGGAAGACTTGTTATCCTCTTTCTTGGAGTCATCGGACTTCTGGTCCTTGTCGT
>CALLFD010000091.1 GCA_937997605.1 uncultured Collinsella sp.
GCCTGCTCGAACTTGAGCTTAAAGTCGTTGTCGGCGGCTTCCTCACCGGCGCGGATAGCGGCTTCCACCATCTCGTCCTCGGTCATCGTCGCCTCCTTGTTGGAATCCTCTACCTGGTTCTCGGCAGCCTCGGCGGCCTCGGCCTCGTTGGCCTCGGTATCGTCGACGGCCTCTACGGGAATCTTCACGTCCTTCTCCTCAGAGTCAACGGGGGCGGCGCCAGCGGCAACCGCCTCCGTGCGAGCTTTACGGGCGGACATGATTACTTGTCCTCGTCGTCCACAACCTCGTAGTCGGCGTCGACAACGTCATCGTCGGCAGGCTGGGCGCCGGCGGCACCGTCGGTCTGCTGCTGAGCGTCGGCGTAGACAACCTGGGCCAGCTCGTAGGCCACAGACTGCAGGGACTCGCCGGCGGCCTTGATGGCCTCGACGTCAGAGCCCTCGAGCGCCTTCTTGGCGTCGGCGATAGCGGCCTCGGCCTTGGACTTCACATCGGCGGAAACCTTGTCGCCCAGCTCGTTGAGGGTCTGCTCGGTGGAGTAGCACAGGCTGTCGGTCTGGTTGCGGACCTCGACCTCTTCCTTCTGCTTCTTGTCCTCCTCGGCATGAGCCTCGGCGTCCTTGACCATACGATCGACTTCGTCGTCGGACAGAGCGGTGGAGCCGGAAATGGTGATCTGCTGCTCCTTGCCGGTGCCCTTGTCCTTAGCGGAGACCTTGACGATGCCGTTGGCGTCGATGTCGAAGGTGACCTCGATCTGCGGCACGCCGCGGCGGGCAGCCGGGATACCGGTCAGCTGGAACTTACCGAGCGACTTGTTGTCGCGGGCAAGCTCGCGCTCGCCCTGGAGCACGTTGATCTCGACGCTGGTCTGGTTGTCGGCAGCGGTGGAGTAGACCTCGGTCTTGGAGGTCGGGATCGTGGTGTTGCGGTCGATCATCTTGGTCATGATGCCGCCCATGGTCTCGACGCCCAGCGACAGCGGGGTAACGTCGAGCAGCAGGATGCCCTCGACGTCGCCGGTGAGCACGCCGCCCTGGACGGCAGCGCCGTCGGCAACGACCTCGTCGGGGTTCACGGACATGTTGGGCTGCTTGCCGGTCATGGTCTTGACGAGCTCCTGGACGGCGGGCATACGGGTGGAGCCGCCGACGAGGATGACCTCGGTCAGATCGGAGAGCTTAAGCTTGGCGTCGCGCAGGGCGTTGGTGACAGGCTGCTTGCAGCGCTCGAGCAGGTCACGGGTGATCTTCTCGAACTCGGCGCGGGTCAGCGTGTAGTTGAGGTGCAGCGGGCCGGACTGGTTCATGGTAATGAACGGCAGGTTGATGGTGGTCTGCTGGGCGGCGGAGAGCTCCTTCTTGGCGTTCTCGGCGGCCTCCTTCAGACGCTGCAGGGCCATGGGGTCCTGACGCAGGTCGACACCGTTCTCCTGCTGGAACTTATCGGCCATCCAGTCGATGACGCGCTGATCCCAGTCGTCGCCGCCCAGGTGGTTGTCGCCCGAGGTGGACAGGACCTCAAACACGCCGTCGGCGAGGTCGAGGATGGAGACGTCGAAGGTGCCGCCGCCCAGGTCGAAGACCAGGATGCGCTGGTCGGTGCCCTGCTTGTCCAGGCCATAGGCCAAAGCAGCAGCGGTCGGCTCGTTCACGATACGCTTGACGTTGAGGCCAGCGATCTTACCGGCGTCCTTGGTGGCCTGACGCTGGGCGTCGTTGAAGTAGGCCGGGACGGTGATGACGGCGTCGGTGACGGTCTCGCCCAGATACTTCTCGGCGTCGGCCTTCATCTTTGCGAGCGTCATGGCGCTCACCTGCTCGGCGGTGTAGTCCTTGCCCTCGATGTCGACGACGGCACGGCCACCCTGGCCCTCCTTGACCTCGTACGGCACGGTCTTGATCTCGGAGGTGCACTCGGAGTACTTGCGGCCCATGAAGCGCTTGATGGAGAACACGGTGTTCTTGGGGTTGGTGACCGCCTGGTTCTTAGCGGCCTTGCCCACAACGCGGTCACCGTCGGCACGGAAGCCCACGACAGACGGGGTGGTGCGGTCGCCCTCGGCGTTCACGATGATGGTCGGAGAACCGCCCTCGAGGACGGCCATTGCGGAGTTAGTAGTACCAAGGTCGATACCAAGAATCTTACTCATTAGAAATTCCCTCTCTCTTTTGCGTTCGCGCCGCCTCGACGGTCTGTCGCGCGGCACTTCGGCTTGTCTTTCAGGATGTAGTGTATCCCCTTATGGGCCGGAATATACAAAATCTAAGTCAATTCATATAAGATTTCTTATTGCCGAGAGTTTAGGTTCACAAATGCGCAGGTAGACGCGCTGATTGAGTTCTCGGCAAATCTATCGAGATCTATGTAGAGATGGCTGAGGTTTGCGTCCGGGGGTGCCTGGGGCCGCCTTGCGGAAAGCTCGTCCCGTTTTGAGAGCTGATACCGGGTCGCAGTTTCCGCTAGCGGGCCCAACCGGAAACTGCGACCCGTTTTTCGGCCAAATAACGGGATGCCCTTTCCGCAGGCGCGCTCAATAGCTCAATATTTCAAGTCACCTTTAGCTAACATTTGCGCAGCTCAACGGCCCCACCTGCGCGTTTTTTAGTAAACCTTGGCATACTCGGCGAACGGTATGAAGATGCCGGTCAGAGGGTATTGCAAACGGTCGCTCCCGTGGTATGTTTTTGCCCGAATCAAACCGGCGCGCATCGCCTGTAGCGTCGGTCAACAGAGAGGAAACTACCATGGCTCATCCCGTAATTGATGCCGACGAGTGCATCGCTTGTGGCGTTTGCGTCGACTCCTGCCCCGCTGGCGTTCTGGAGCTCCAGGACGTCGCTACCGTCGCTGACGAGGACTCCTGCGTCGCCTGTGGCGCTTGCCAGGACGCTTGCCCCGCTGGCGCGATCACTGAGATCGTCGAGGAGTAACAACTCCCCACTTGCACACTCAAAAGTACACCGTGCACAAAAAAGGAGGCTTCCGCATCGCCGCGGAGGCCTCCTTTTGCATTCGTCGTTACTAGGACAGGCCGTCTTCGTAGGGCATTAGGTCCGCCAAGTAGCCTTTCTCCTTGAGCATCGCCTCGATCTCGTCGAGGGTTTGCTCGTCCTCCGCCGCGATGCGATGGAAGTGATAGCCGCTTGTCACCGTCAGCAGTGGAAAACTCTTGCCGCTGGCAATACCCTCCAGATAGCGCTCGATATCGCGACGGTTGCGAATGTCCAGATCGGCTGTGATCTTGCCATACACGCGGTGATTGACGATCACGTTGAGAACGGCGCCTCCGGCGTCGACGATGCTCGTGAGCTCGTCACTTGCCTGCTCCACGCTATGGTGCACCTTGACCACGCGCGTGGGAACAGCCGGGCTGCCCGCCGCCTCCTGCAGCACGTAGCCGCGATTGGTGGCCACGATATCGTGCCCATCGGCGCGCAGCAGGGCGATGTCTTGCACGACAATCTGGCGGCTCACACCCACCTCACGAGCAAGCGCACTGCCCGAAACGGGCTCCTTGGCTCGCTCGAGCACGCCTATGATGGCACGGCGACGCTCGCGGGCGTCCATTATTTACCGTCCAGCAGACGCAGGTGCTTAAGCGAGAGGTCGAGAATCGGCGCAGAGTGCGTCAGCGCCCCCGAGCTAATAAAGTCAACGCCCAGGTCGGCGAGCGCGCGGATATTGCTGGCGTCCACGTTGCCCGAGCACTCGGTCTTGGCACGGCCGGCGATAAGCTCAATCGCGGCAGCCATGTCGTCATGGGTCATGTTGTCGAGCATGATGATATCGGCGCCGGCCTCCACGGCCTCGCGCACCATGTCCAGGTTCTCGCACTCGATCTCGACCGTCGCGGTAAACGACGCATGGGCGCGCGCCATCTCGATTGCACGCGTCACGCCGCCGGCGGCATCGATGTGGTTGTCCTTGAGCATGACGGCCGTCGACAGGTTGTAACGGTGGTTGCTGCCGCCGCCAATCTCGACCGCGGCCTTCTCAAAGACGCGCATGCCCGGCGTGGTCTTGCGCGTATCGACGAGCACGGTCTTGGTGCCCTCGAGCGCCGCGGCCATCTGGTGCGTATAGGTAGCGATACCGCTCATGCGCTGCAGGTAGTTGAGCGCCACGCGCTCGCCCGAAAGCAGTACGCGCGCATCGCCACGCACCTGCCCCACGTGGTCACCGGCGTGGACCTCGTCACCGTCGGCAACATCAAACAGCACCGAGCTCTGCGAATCCAGCAGCTCAAAGGTGCGAGCGAACACATCCAGGCCCGCGATGATGCCATCGGCCTTGGCGATAAGCTCCACCGTGGCGGGGCGCGCCGTGGGGCACACGCTCGCCGTGCTCACGTCCTCAAAGGTAATGTCCTCGCGCAGAGCCTGCAGAATCAGATCATCGACGACGAGCTTCATGGTAATGGGATTCATGGTCTACTCCTCCACGGCCTGCGTGCCGGCGGCACGGGCCAGATCATCGATTGCCAGGATGTCGGCGCTCAGGGCGCGATGACGGCCATCGAGCGCGGGATCGCCCGCCTGCTCCACGGCCAGTGACTCGCCGGTACGCATATACCACGCGGCGCGACGACCCCAGACCAGCGCTTCGAGCAGGCTGTTTGATGCAAGGCGATTCTTGCCGTGAACGCCGTTGCAGGCCGTCTCGCCCGCGGCGTAGAGCTCGGGCATCGAGGTGCGGCCGTCCTTATCGACCCATACGCCACCCATAAAGTAGTGCTGCGTGGGCGTAACGGGGATGGGCTCGTCCAAGATGTCGCGGCCGTCCTCAAGGCAGCGCGCGCGAATGTTGGCAAAATGCCCGGTCACCACATCGCGCTCGACGGGGGCGAAGCTCAGCCACTCGTGCTCGGTACCGTCCTGCTTCATCTGCTCGCGAATAGCGGCGGCGACCACATCACGCGGCTGAAGCTCGTCGGTAAAGCGCTCGCCGGCGGCGTTGAGCAAAATCGCGCCCTCGCCGCGGCAGCTCTCGCTGATCAGGAAGGTGCGGCCCGGCTGCGGCGAGAACAGTCCCGTGGGGTGAATCTGCACGTAGTCCAAGTGCTCCATCTTAATGCCATGCTCCTGAGCAATGTAGCAGGCATCGCCCGTGAGCTGCGGGTAGTTGGTCGAATGGTCGTATACGCCGCCGATACCGCCCGTCGCCCACAGCGTGTGGCGGGCATGGATCTTAAACGGCTCGCCGGCATGCACGCCCTCGGCGGCATTTGTCAGCTCGTCGGCGGGACGAACCGAGTTGTCCTCGTCCACGGAAACGGCGACGACACCGGCACACACCGTGGCGCCGTCACGCTCGCCCGTCAGGATATCGGTCATGGCTACGTGCTCCAAAATCCGCACGTTATCCAGCTTGCGAACGGCCTGGAGCAGCTTGGTCGTAATCTCCTTGCCGGTGATATCGGCATGGAAGGCAATGCGCGGACGGCTGTGCGCGCCCTCGCGGGTAAAGTCGAGGCTGCCGTCGGCCTTGCGCTCAAAATCCACGCCCATCGCTAGCAGGTCGTTGATGACCGAGCGGCTCGAGCGGATCATGATGTCGACGCTCTCGCGGCGGTTCTCGTAATGGCCGGCGTGCATGGTGTCCTCAAAGAAGGCATCGTAGTCTGAGCCCTCGGGCAGCACGCAGATGCCGCCCTGCGCGAGCATCGAATCGCACTCGTCGACAGCGCCCTTGGAGAGCATGATCACGCGCGTGCTCGTCGGCAGGTTGAGAGCCGCGTACAGGCCCGCTACGCCGCAGCCGGCAATGACGACGTCGCACTCCATGTCGGGGTATTGCTTGGTTTCCACAGGAATCCTCTCCCTTGAATGTGACATAAGGGACCATCCCTCATGCCACATTGTTCTAGCGCGCTGCGTACTCGAGCATGCGGTCGAGCGTAAGTTTGGCCTGGTCGGCAGCCTCGTCCGAGACGCCGATCTGCACCTCGCCCTCGCCCGTCTCCAGGCAGCGCACGAGCTTTTCGAGCGTGATAAGGTCCATGTTGACGCAAGTGGGCTGCACCGCGGGGAAGTAGAACTTCTTGCCGGTGCCCTGGCAGCGGCGCTCGAGCTCGTAGAGCACGCCGCGGACCGTCACGATAATGAACTCGCTCGCGTCGGACTCCTCGGCATACTTGATGATGCCGGCGGTGGAGCCGATGTAGTCGGCCTCGGCCAGGACGTCGGCCTTGCACTCAGGATGCGCCAGCACGAGCGCGTCGGGGTGGGCCTCCGTCGCGTCGACGATCTGCTCGACAGTGATGATGTGATGGCGCGGGCAGTAGCCCTTGTTGAGGATGACGTGCTTTTGCGGCACCTGCTCGGCTACGAAGCGACCGAGGTTTTGGTCGGGAATGAACAGGACATGCTGCTGCGGCAGCTCGGACACAATCTTGACGGCGTTGGAGCTGGTGACGCACACGTCGCTCCAGCTCTTGATCTCGACCGTGGAGTTGACGTAACACACCACGGCAAGGTCGTCACCGTACTCGGCGCGGGCGGCGTCGACCGTCTCGCGCTTGACCATGTGAGCCATGGGGCAGTCCGCGCCCGGCTCGGGCAGCAGCACGGTCTTGGTGGGGTTGAGCAGCTTGGCGCTCTCGCCCATAAACTCCACGCCGCACAGCACGATGGTCCGCTGTGGCAGGCTCTTGGCGAGCTTGGCCAGGTAGAAGCTATCGCCGACGTAATCAGCCACGGCCTGCACCTCGGGCGCCACGTAATAGTGCGCTAGGATCACCGCGTCACGTTGGGTTTTTAGTTGCTGAATGGCCTCGGCGAGCTCTGCGGGCACCAGTGCCGCGCGCTCCGTTGCCGTCGTTGCCGATGCTAGGCCGGCCGCGATATCGCGTGCGAGCTCCGACGCATCCATGTTCGCGCTCTGTGCCATCAAGGCCCCTCTCTTTTGGCGAATCTTGGGGCTTTAGTATGACACCTAGGTTTACAGCTGACAAGACAGCTGTAAACCTAGGTGTAAAGTTGAAATAAAGATTCAATCATGTGGCAGGTCCATATTCGAACTGGCAAGCTGAGGATAGCTGAGCTCTCGATGGCGCAGGAGGCATCTTTCGCCACCGCAATACCGCTTGGCGCGAGTTGCACGCCGTGGGGCGCAAACGGTCCGCACCCCCGCAAGCGGCGCGTACCCGATGTGGCAAAATCGAACTACTTAAGGGGGCCGAATGCTCAAGACTATTGCCTGCGACGATGATGTCGCTTTTCTAGATAGACTGCACCGGATGATCGACCGTTGGTCGACCGAGACGGGCACGGCGGTCGATGTTGCGCTCGTCACGCGCGGCGAGGACCTGCTGGCCCGCCATGCCGCATCGCGCGCCGACATCATCTTGCTCGATATGATCATGCCGCTCGTCAACGGCATGGACACCGCACGCGAACTGCGCCAGGCCGACACCGCCGTGCACCTGGTGTTCCTCACCTCGTCGCCCGAGTTCGCGCTGGAATCCTACGAGGTCCGCGCCTTCGACTATCTGCTCAAACCCGTGACTTACGAACGCCTGGCGCGATTACTCGACGAGCTTTCGAGCATGCGCCCGACGGCAACCGACGAGCTCGTGATCAAAACTTCCTTTGGCTACCACGCCCTGCGCCTGTCCGACATCGAATATGCCGAGGCGCGCAACAAGCACGTGGTCTTCCACCTGCGCGACGGACGCGATATCGAGGCACTCGAGTCGTTCCGCAGCGTCGAAGACCGTTTGGCGCAAAATGCCACCTTCTTTAAATGCCACCGCAGCTACCAGGTCAACCTGCGCAATATCGATCACTTTGACCGCACGGACATCGTCATGCGCTCGGGCGCGTGCATCCCGCTTTCGCGCAGCTGCAAGCAGGGATTCCAAGACGCCTACTTTGCGGTGCGCTTTGAGGGTGGGAGACACTGATGGTCTCCTCGGTCGAAATGGTCCTTTGGGCAATCCACCACGCCACGACGCTGCTCTTTGGCGTCTTTGCCTCGGCGGCGCTGTGCGGCGTCGGGCTCAATCGACGCCATGCGCTCGAGCTGGTGGTCGTTACCATTCTGACCGGCACCGCCTTCTCAATCGCCAATGCCGTCGGCGGCGAGCTTTTCGCCCGCCAGGTATATCCGCTCGTCGTGCATCTGCCGCTCGTCATCTATTTGTGCGCGCGCTACCGCCTGAGCCCGCTGCTTGCCGTGCTCGGCATTACGAGTGCCTATCTGAGCTGCCAGTTCAGCAATTGGATGGGCATCGCCGCATTTGCCGCAACCGATTCTCAGATCGCGTACTATCTGGCGCGCATCGCGACCACACTCGCCGTCTTTGCCGTCCTGTTGCATTGGGCCGGCGACATCGGTCCGCGCTTGGCGATTAAAAGCACCACCGAGCTGGGCATCCTTTTAATCCTGCCGCTCGTCTATTACGTCTTTGACTATGCCACCAACGTCTACACCACGCTGTTCCACTCGGGCTCGGTGGTGACGGTTGAGTTTTTGGCATTTGCGCTCTGTGCCTTCTATCTTATGTTTCTTGCCGTTTACCTGCGCGAATACGAAGAAAAGGAAACCGCCGAGCGAGAGCGCTGGATGCTTGAAACCCGCGACAGCGCCGCCATTAAAGAGCTCGAGGCCTGGCGTCAATCTGGGCGCGAGCTGTCGATTCTTCGCCACGACATGCGCCACTTCCTACGCGGCCTGGCCGCTTTAATTGAGGAGGGCCACACCGACGAGGCGCTCAAACGCATCGACGAACTCTGCGAAGCCGGCGACCGCACCGCCGTACGCCGCTTCTGTGCCAACGAGACGGTAAACATTGCGCTTTCGTCATTTAACTCGGATATCAATAGAAACGGCATTACCGCCAACCTGCGCGCCGCCGTACCCGAAACCATCCACGTAGGTGACGCCGACCTGTTTAGCGTGCTCTCAAATGCCTTGGAAAACGCTATCACCGCTGCAAGCGCCGCGCCCCAAGGAAAGCGATTCGTCGACTTTGACCTGCGATTAGAGGACGGCCAGCTGCTGCTGTTAGTTTCCAACACGTTTGACCGCGCGCCGCGCATGGTCGA
>CALLFD010000092.1 GCA_937997605.1 uncultured Collinsella sp.
GCGCGGGCCGAGTCGCCGTGCCCGCGCGCCTTACCTTTCGGGTTCACCATCCATGGTGGGGCGCGTTTCTAACGAAGCTGTAACGGCCGTTGGGCTCTTTTGGCGCCAGCCCTTCTCGACCCGTACGCCACTCATGGTATGTTTATCGCGATAACAAGGACGGAGGTGCCCGTGGCACGCAATAAGTACCCGGAGGAGACGGTCGAGAAGATTCTCGACGTTGCCGAGCGGCTCCTCGTGGAGCGTGGCTACGAGCACACCACGATGATCTGAAGAGCAATACGCTAAATCGAAAAAGGCAAACCCTGGAGACGTGATTTTCGCCATAACGAGCAAGAATATCGAAGATGTCTGCACACCATTGGCGTAGGAAGGGGAACAGCCAGTTGCAATCAGCGGACACTCTTGCGCGTATGCGACCGAAAGCATTATCCCGAGATACCTAGCATATTTAATCAGGGCTGCCAGTGGCAGCGTGAGGGCAATCTAGGGGTGGCGGTTCTGCCCGCTGCCGTCCCGCGCTGATTCTGGCTTGCGAGGCGATTCTGCTATCCTGCGAGTTGAAAAGGTTCCACCCCGGCGACAAGAGCTCCCCTGCTCTTCCGAGAACAGCGGATAGCCGGGGTGGTCGTTTGTTAGTAGTACTTTTTGAACGATAAAGTTACCGTGATAATCAAGCGGTTGACTGCCCTTGCCTAAGCAGTCTTGTCATATCGTTGCCGCAGTCCCCGGCGCAGTGCGCAGCTCCTGCCGAATCTTCCGAAAGCGTTCCGGGACTTCGGCAAGCTCCATCTTCTGCGGGGCATCGACCGTACCCGCTTCCTTCGCCGTTTCGTAATACCAGCACTTGTAACCCACCATCTCCATGGTGTGCTGCAATTCCGCCATCTGCTGTTTCAGAACTTCTTGTTGGCGCCGGAACATGGCAAGGCGCAAATCAATGGTGTCGTCTCCTTGCAGCGCCATCTCGATGTACTGCCGGATGTCCTTGATGGACATCCCGGCTTTCTTCATGCAGCCGATCACCTGCAGCCATTCGATATCCGATTCCCGGAACATGCGAATGCCACCGGAGGAGCGCTCCACGAAGGGAAGCAGCCCCTCCTTGTCGTAGTAGCGCAAGGTAGACGCCGCAACCCCCAGCAGTTTCGCCATTTCCCCCACCGTATAGACCATCTGAAAACCCCTCCGAATTATTCCAGAATCCCCTTGACTTGAAGTTAACTCTAAGTTCTAGGATGCACATGAAGTTCAAACTTAGCAGGAGGTTTCAATTATGAGGTATGAACGAAAAGAGCAGTTCGAGAAGGTCAACGCATTCGGCACGGGAACGGCGAACACCGCCTATGCCCAATACTTCACCGGCGATTCGTTCCTGAATCCGCTGACCGATCCGGAAGGTGGCCTGTTCGCCGCCAACGTGACCTTCGAGCCGGGATGCCGCAACAACTGGCATATCCATCACGCGGACAAAGGAGGCGGTCAGCTCCTACTCTGTACGGCTGGCGAGGGCTGGTACCAGGAGGAAGGCAAGGCCGCCGTCAGCCTGCACGAGGGCTCCGTCGTGATGATCCCCGCCAACGTCAAGCACTGGCACGGAGCGAAGAAGGACAGTTGGTTCAGCCATATCGCAGTGGAGGTTCCCGGCGAGAATTGCGAGAACGAGTGGTGCGAGCCGGTATCCCATGAAGAGTACGCAAGGCTGTAGGGAGGAACGAAACATGGCAGTCAAGCAGACGGCAGGCAGAGATGCCCTGGGCGAATTCGCCCCGAAATTCGCGGAACTGAACGATGACGTGCTCTTCGGAGAGGTCTGGAGCCGAGAGGGGCAGCTCAGCCTCCGCGACCGCTCCCTCGTGACCGTCGTCGCGCTGATGGCTCAGGGACTTACCGATGAGAGCTTCCGCTATCACCTGACGGAGGCAAAGAAGAACGGTATTACAAAAGAAGAAATCGCGGAGGTCGTGACCCATGCAGCCTTCTACTGCGGCTGGCCCAAGGCGTGGGCGGTTTTCCGCATGGCAAAGGATATCTGGGGCGAGGAGTAGAACGATGATCTTGAATGAAACCTACCCGTTGGCAAACGGAGTTCAGGTTCCCAAGCTGGGATTGGGCACCTGGTTCATCGACGATGCCGAGGCGGCGGAAGCCGTTCGCGAGGCGGTAAAGCTGGGCTATCGCCTGATCGACACCGCACAGGCCTACGGAAACGAACGCGGCGTCGGCGAGGGCGTGCGCACCTGCGGCGTTCGCCGGGAAGAGCTGTTCGTCGCCAGCAAGATCGCGGCAGAGCTGAAGACCTACGAGGATGCGGCGAAGTCCATCGATGAGACGCTGGAGAGGATGGGGCTCGACTACCTCGACCAGATGATCATCCACTCTCCCCAGCCGTGGAGCGAGTTCCGTGTGGAGAAGCGCTATTTCGAGGAGAACAAGGAGGTCTGGCGTGCGTTGGAGGATGCGCGGGCGGCGGGCAAGGTCAAGGTAATCGGCGTGTCTAACTTCCTGCAAGATGACCTTGAGAACCTCCTGGGCTCTTGCCGCGTGATACCCATGGTCAATCAGATTCTCCTGCACATCACCAACACCGATTCGGCATTGGTGGACTTCTGCAAGGCGCAGGGCATTCAGGTGGAGGCATACTCTCCCATCGCCCACGGCGAGGCGCTGAAGAATCCGGCGATCGTTAAGATGGCGGAGAAGTACGGCGTATCTGCCGCCCAGCTCTGCATCCGCTATGTCCTTCAGCTTGGAGCCGTCGCGCTTCCCAAGACGGCGGATCCCGCCCACATGGAAAGCAACGCGGACGTGGATTTCGCGATCTCCGAGGAAGACATGGAAACTCTCAAGAACATGGAGCGCATCGCCAACTATGGTGAATTCAGCGCATTTCCCGTGTTTAGCGGAAAGCCTCTTGCATGAGGAGAAGGCGTGAAATGAAAACCTTGATTCTGTACTACTCCTACGGAGGCAACACGAAGCGCATAGCCGAGATGATCCAGAGGGAAATCGGCGGGGATATTGCTCGTATGGATACGGTTGTTCCCTACGATGGCGATTATGATGAAGTCGTCAATCAGGGGCAGCGTGAGATTGCCGAGGGTTATTGCCCGGAAATGAAGCCGCTGCACATTGACTGGAGAGATTACGACACCATCATCCTGGGTTCTCCTGTCTGGTGGTACACCTTTGCGCCCGCCATGCGCAGTTTCCTGGAGCGGGCTGACCTGACCGGGAAGATCGTGTATCCGTTTGCCACCAATGGCGGCTGGCTGGGACACGCGCTGAAGGACTTTGAGGAAGCCTGCAAAGGCGCAATCGTGAAGCCGGGCCTCGATGTGCAGTTCGATGAATCCATGCTCCGTACTTCTGAGAAAGATATTCAGGCATGGATTAATGCAATCCGCAGATAATCGATCTGCAGCTTTCGGCATCCGTCACAGAGCTGGCAAGGGTTTGGGACAAAACGAAAGCTCAACGTCCTGAGTTCGAAGTGATTATATTGTAACTGTCTTGGCTTTTATTCCCGGAACCGACAAAGCGCGCCTCCGCCTCTTTTGCGTGAAGCCAGCCGGGATGTGAGGTAGTTTTGCGTCAGCAGATTAGTGCAAGGGGCCAACGGACGGGGCTTCATTGGCCCCTTGCACACCGATCGCGAATTAGAACATGATAGCGTCGTCGGCCGTGAAGGCATTAAGGGACCCCTGCTTGACCTGGATGCAGACGTATGTGACGCCCGAGTCGGACGCGGCGCGGAACTGGCGGTGTGCGGCGGGGGAAATGCGCAGCCAGTCGCCGGCTGCAAGCTCGATTTCCTCACCGTCGATCGTGACCGAGCCCGCGCCCTCAAGCACGCCATAGATCTCCTCGTTTTCCTTGTGTGCATGGACGAACGGAACGCCGGCGCCGGCGGGAAGATTGTTGACACTCACCTCTGCCCCGGTAAGCCCGAGCACCTCGTGCAGCTCGACACGGCTCTCATTTCCGATGTGGGTATTTGCATAATTAGCCATAATGGTTTCTCTCTTTGGGTTGATTTACCTTGCAGGCATTTCCTGCGTGAGTTATATTCAACGCGAAGGCGCATGCAAATACGAGTACGCACATATTTGTAACTGCGTACTTTTTTGTGAAACCGGTATGGTCAAGGAGGTTGGGTCTCCCATGATGGCGAAAGAGGAGCTTCCGGAGTGTCCGGTCGCAACGGCGGTAGCGCTCATTGGCGGAAAGTGGAAGCTGCTCATTATCCGTAACTTGCGCGTACGCCCTTGGCGTTTCAACGAGTTGCGCCGCAACCTTGAGGGGATCTCTCAGAAGGTGCTTACCGACAGCCTGCGGCAGATGGAGGATGATGGGCTGGTCTTTCGCCATGACTATGGCGAGAATCCTCCCCGCGTTGAGTATGGCCTTACCGAGCTCGGCCGCCAGATGATGCCCATCATGGACTCGCTCGCAGACTTCGGCGCTTATTACAAGACGGTCGTTTCGTAGCGGACACGCTGCTTAGGGGGCGGAGAACCGCTACGAGTACGATAGCGATTCTCCTGCGGCTGCCGTTGATTCCGTAGTTATAGAGCGGAAGGAGACTGCAATGGGGTCGTCCGCCCCACAAGAAGGCCCTCCCTTCCCGGTATGGCGCCGACATGCGCACGCCGGCTCAAACTGCTCGATGCGCGAAGTGTTGTTATGGCTTCACTCGGCCTGTGGACGCCCAATCATCCGTGCACCACATTCTGCCCATGTGCATGGGCGGCTGCCCCCACCGCCATATGGTCTCCGGCGTGCGCCGTTGCCCCTGGTTCAAAGACGACCCCGATGCCTACGTCCTCGCCAAAACTCGCGCCGCCCGTAAGAGCCGCCAATAAAACCTCCGGCCCTGCTTGGCCCCGGGAATAAACGTCAGACTTGCCGATTCACGCCTCGCGCAAGGGCCGTTCTACTTCCCAAACCTGATCTGCCTGTCGCACAGTTCGAGGGCGACAAGGGAAGCCTGGATCACCTCCTTGATATCCTCTGCGAACTACTGGAGTGCGGCACAGTCGGATGACTGGACCGTTTTCGTTGGAGCTTGGTTGTTTGCCTGTGTGAATGGCGTATTTGTTTTAGCTAGTGGTTGCGACGCCTTGTTGCGGAAATGCCAACTGCTGCAATTACGCCACCGGCAACACTCAGGGCGACAGCCATCGCGCCGTTGTCGCCCGTCGCGGGTAGGGCGGTCCTGGCTGGTTTAACCGCCGCTACTGCCTTAGTGGAAACGGGATTTGCCGCGGGCTTTTCTGCCTTGGGCTGCGGTGTGGGCTCGGGTTTGGTTTCCGGTTCGGGTTTGACCTCTGGGCTCGGCTTAACACTTGGATCGGGTTTGGAACCGCTCGTATCGGTTGCAATCAAGTGCACGTCGCTGTCGAAGACGTAACGGATGTAGTAATCGTGCCGCGTCTCGTGCATAATCCCCTGCCCGCTGTCGAAGTCACGGTCAACGTGTGTGCCAAGGCGGGTTGAGCTGGTGAGGTTCAGTCTGTAAGGGATTTGGTCGTCGGCGTAGCCGCCTGTAAAGACAGCGGTTGCTCTAACGTGATTGTCGATCATGGTCAGGGCAATAGAGACGCTGGCCTCTTTAGGGTTCTCGGTTTTTATAAGGCCTTCGGTATCGGTGTCGATCTTGAAGAGAAGGACGGTGTCATTAAGCCCGTAGATGAAATCCTCGGGTTTGTCGGGGAAATCGTATACAAACGCCTCATTCTGGACCAACATGAAGGCAGGAGGGAGCTCCAGGTCATAGTTATGGTCGACAACGGTGGTAGCTGTGAGGCTGCCTTCCGCGTTGGCTTCGTCGCAGGTAATGGGTGCTGCGACATCGGTTTCGGGCATTTCGGTCGCCAGTGCTGCGCAGGGTAGCAAAAGCAGTCCCGCCACAAGAATGCTTACTCCGAAGGCGGCGACTCTGGCGCCTGCATGACGCTTGACGTTGCGGATAGACAGGCCAGTCCGTTTGTTATGGGTCTGCGGTGCAACATGCTGTCCATACATAAGACGCTCCTTGTTCGTAGGCCGGTTTTCGCGGATTTATATTGCGCCTGGCCGATGCGGCTAGGCTCTTTCACGCGAACGCTTATGCGAGCAGGGAGAAAGCTCAAGCTAATTTTCTCACAGTCGATACTTTGCGAGCAACGATTTGCTGTTCAATTTTCGGAGAGAGAGTCAAGACAGTCGAGGAGTTATCAGGCGGTGAGATTATGTCTAGAGAACACTGACGAGAGATGTGGCCTGCAGACGACTGAATAGCTCCATCCGTTTTGGTTACAACGAAATGTATGCCGCGCGCCTGCGGCATGAAGAAGGGAGATTCTTATGAATATCGTTGTATTGAGCGGTAGCCCGCGCAAGGGCGCCAATACCGACACCATGGTCGAGGCGTTTGCTGAGACCGCGCGTGAGGGTGGCCATACGGTCGAGGTCATCCGCGTTGCCAGTAAGAAAATCGCTGGTTGTCTGGGGTGTCAGTATTGCTTCGCCCACGAGGGCACTTGCGTGCAGAAGGATGACATGGCCAACGTGATCGAGTCGCTGAAAGACGCCGACATGGTTGTCTTCGCTTCGCCTATCTACTGGTTTGATATCACTGCGCAGGAGAAGGCCGCCATCGATCGCCTATACGCCTTCGGTGCTACGGGCTTCCCGTTCACCAAGACGGCCCTTTTACTCGATAGCCACAGCGAGGGCGTCTATGATGCGGCGATCGCTATGTACAAGTCGACCTGTGCGTACTGCAAGTGGGAGGACCAGGGCATTGTCGCCATCAGCGGTATGACCGAGCGCGACAGCATGGCATCGTCGCCCAAGTTGAAAGAGGTGCGAGAGCTCGCTCGCAAGCTCGCCTAAGGACAAGAAGAACGCATGGCAATCAGCGTTGGCGGAAAGCCTACTTCCCTTACCAAGAGGATTACTGATTGCCATGCATAGTTGCTGACATTTTCTTTTGCAACTTTTGCTATTTTTTGCAAGTTTTGCTATCAGCTGTAGCTGGCCTTTATCTGAGGAACGCTCCTTGATTTATTGCTTATCGTTGGTAACTGTCACGGTCGAAATGTCTTCGCGGCAGCCGATCGGCTCTCGTCGAGCTCCTTCAGTCGGGAGAGGCAGCGGTCCAGAAACCCGCTCCTGGCTTGCGCGGCAAGGAGTCCGTCGCAGAAGCGGTCGCCACGAACGCACCACGTGATGCATGCACGTATCAGATCAATGTCCCCATGGTCGATGTCGCAGCTGTCTATGCCTTCCGAGGTGTCGATGCTATGGCGTTCAAGCGTCTCGAAGTAGCTGGTGTCCGCGAACCCGTCCAGTTCATAGAAATCGTCGACGAAATCCTCGAGTCCGAGCGTCCCGCCCCCAAGCTCGACATTCATGTTTCTGTCCGCCAGCTTGCCAGCGTACTTGGTTAGTCTTTCGAACATGTTCGCTCTTTAGCTCAAAAGTCCGTTGTCGCCCAGGTAGTCCACGAAGGCATCGATGATCCGTGCCGTGCGAGTCGCGATGTCTATTTCGGTGAAGTCTCCCATGACTTGTGTCAGGCGCTTGAGTTCCGCGATCTTTGTTCCGGCTTTTCGCTTGCCATTGCCGTCGGTGTATCCCTCATAGTACTTGCGCTTGTCGCAGAATCTGTAGTCGGCCGCGCGGATGTTTACACGCTTCTCGAGCAGCGCCTTGTTACCCAGCGCCTCCAGGTTGGATTGGTCGACGAGCGGGTCTATCTCGTTGCGCTTCTTGGCATAGATGTGCTCAATTTCGAGCGTGGTGTCCAGGTCCATGAGCGGTTGATCTGGGTCTGCGTACGCCCACCAAGTGAGCATGGACTTCGTTACAGGCCTGCCGTTGGTGAACACGTAGGTTCGGAATCGCTCAGTAATATTTGCGCGATTGAAGTGGTGGTTAGGAAACTCCACCGGGCGGTGCTCCACGATGTTGATCATCTCGGGATACACTGGCGAACGCAGCGCGTTCACGCCGGGACGCTCAATGGCGTAGGCGAAAATGAATGCCGTGATCTTGTTTAGAAAGCCGTAGAGTGCCTCGTCGTCGAGGACACCCTTGCTGTCGCTGTTGGCAAGGAACCAGACGCTTAGCAGATAGGTCCACATGCCGTTGGGGGCGTAGTTCAGCACGAAGAGCCTGCGGAGCACGCGCTCGCTGAATCCTTCCTGCGCGTCGACGCGTTTCCAGAAGCCGAGCAGGGCCTCAAGATCGCCGAGCGTGGCGTCCTCCTTGAGTATGGCGTAGCCATCGGCACCGAAGAAGTCGCGCAACGATGCGGTGGTCGTGTCGCGGATGCCTTTCTTCGCGCGGCGGTAGTACATATAGCGCGTAAATAGCTCATCGGTTGGTGTACCGCGCATGGGCCGGAAGATAGCGTTCGCTCCCTCCTCGAGCCCCTTCCAGCGACGGATGAACTCATCCTTGCGCCCCGTGTCGGAATAATGCTTGTAGAACTGGCTCTTGAAGATGTCGGCATCTGAGAGAGGCAACCCTCGGTCGTTTAGAGTCGAGAAGATGCGTAGCGCGGTGTCCTGCGACTCCGCTTCAATGGGCAACAGTATCACATTATTGATGACGCGTGTGGCCATGTAGACGGTGTAGGTGGGCCACTCGCTCACCAGTTGCTCAATTTTCCTCTGGAAGAAAGCGAAGTTGCGGGCATAAGCGCTCTTCCAGCCATCGCCTACGTTGCCCTCTCGTAAAATCTCGAGGAATTCATTCTTGTCGTTGTCCGATGCAACCTCGGAGTCGATCTTGAGGCGCTCCATGTCGGGCTCGTCGAACTCGTCGGTCTTCCATACGCAACGGGCGATTGCCTCGCGCATCTTCACAGACTGTTTATCCTTCATGTTGGTGAACTTGTCGTAGAACGCGCGGAGCAGCAGCATGATGGTGGTGAGGCGTTGCTGGCCGTCAATGATCTCGAGTTGGCCAGAGAGGTTCTTAAAGGTGACGATGGGTCCTAGGAAGTATTCGTCGTTCTCGCTGTCGAAACGCTCGTAGTCATCGCCTGGAAAAGCGAACGAGAACAGGTCATCCCACAGCGTTGCGCATTCATCCTCGCCCCAGGCGTAGGGCCTCTGGTAGTCGGGGATGAGGAAGTCTGATCGCTTATCGGTGAGAAGATCGCGAATCGATCGCTGGTCGATGTTGAGCTTGGACATGAGCTGTACCTTCCGCGCGGGAACAATCAAGATGACACGGATTATATCGCCGAAGTCGTCATTCGCTCTATTGCTGCGAGCTACTGAATCTAGCAACCGCTGGCCAACCCTTACGGTTTCATGTCGTGATCCATATCGGCGCCGATCAATGCCCGTGATGCTTCTGCTTGCACCTTCTTTGGAGAGCGCGAACGAGAGATGCGATCTGCAGACGACTGAATAGCGCCATCTGTTTTGGTTACAACAAAATGCGTGCCGAGCGCCTGCGGCATGAAGGAGGGAGTCTTCGCCTCGCCCATCTACTGGTTTGATATCACTGCGCAGGAGAAGACCGCCATCGACCGCCTGTATGCCTTCGGTGCTACGGGCTTCCCATTCACCAAGACGGCCCTTTTGCTCGATAGCCATAGCGAGGGCGTCTATGATGCGGCGATCGCTATGTACAAGTCAACCTGCGCGTACTGCAAGTGGGAGGACCAGGGCATTATCACCATTAGCGGTATGACCGAGCGCGACAGCATGGCCTCTTCGCCCAAGTTGGAAGAGGTGCGAGAGCTCGCTCGCAAGCTCGCCTAAGGACAAGAAGAACGCAAGGCAATCGGTGTTGGTGGAAATGCTTGCTGTCCTTATCAAGAGGAATGCTGATTGCCATGCGTTGATGCTTCCGCGGACAATTCCGGCGTGCTAAAACGCCTTCTCGTTCAAGAATTCCCTGAACGCGGGAATGTCAAAGCCAACGAGACCACGCCCGCGCTCTCCAATGACGCCGTCCTCCAGGAGGCGGCGTTTGTATTGGCTTGCGTAGCTGCTGGCGACGCCCATGCGTTTGGCTATCTCCGAGACCCTGCTGGGGCCAGAATCGGGCAGCATCGCGAGTAAAAACTCAATGTCTTTATCGGAAAGCTCTCGATAGGTCGTTTCGAGAATGCGATCACGCAGCTCCATGCGTGCGAGTAGGGAACCCTGCTGGACATCGGATGCACTGATTTGGGGCGAGTTCTCCGAAACATCCCAAGTGCGATATCCGACGAGCTGCATCATGTAGGGGAATCCGTCGACGGCCTTCACAGCATTCTCGAGCGCTTCTGGTGTGATTGAACGTCCTCCGGCCTCAACGGTTTTGCGAAACGCGTTTGCAATTTCAACGTCAGTGATTCGTCCTAACTGATGATATTGGGAACGCCTGAGGAACGAGACGGAATCGTTACGCAGCAACGCCGATACTTTGTAGGGCAGTCCTGCCATGAGTAGGGCAACTTTTTTACCTTCGCGTACAAAGTGCTGGTAAACAGAGGCAAATTGAAGCATTTCTTCGAGATCGACGGTGACTTCATCGATGGTAATGAGAAGTCCGATGTCATGTTTTTCGAGTTGCTTAAAGATGCCATTCATGCGTGTGCGCCAGTTGCCCTGGACCTCTTGAGCATATGTCCAATCGATGCCCACTGGACCAATTTGAACGCCGTTTATGCGCGCATGAGGCTGTGAGAGGTAGCTATCTGCGGCTTCTTTGGTTCGCTCGATAATATCTTCGAGCATGCCTGGCATGGCGGAGACATTTGCTGCGATCCAACCGTGTTCAAGCGCCGTTTCTGAAAGGAGCGAGAGAAGCGCCGTCTTGCCCGTTCCCCTTGCGCCCGTAAAAATAGTCGACAGGTTTGGATCTCCTGGGCCGTTGATAAAACCACGGTTGATGTCACGCAGGATATGCTCGCGACCCGCTAGAAAGGGAGGGATACTTCCGAACGTCGGGGTAAAGGGGTTCTTGCTGTACTCCATGGTGTCTCCTTTGCAAGTTTTGCTAATTTTTGCAAGTTTTGCTAATTTTTGCAAGTTTTGCTAACGACCGACCAGAGGGCATCGAAGCAGTGACGCTGACATTTTTTAACGCAGAAAAATAAGCAGAAATCAATTAATCTGCGTTAAGAAATAGTTGAGAAGAAAAACGACGAGTCCCGGGCGCAATGCCGTTGCGCTCCGGGCCTCGTCGCTTTGCGAAGTATCTAACGGTCTCGTTGCCGTGGTACCTAGTCAAACAGGCTCGGCATGTCGTTTTCCTTCATGAGGGCACCGGCTGAGGGGAGGCTCTGCGCGGTGAACTTCTCGGCCGAGACGCCGGCGCCAAGAATTTCCTCGGTCGTGCCGACGGTGGTGACCGAGCGGCCCTTCTTGGCGGTAAAGGCCTGGACGCCCTGCGTGTTGGTGGTCGTCT
>CALLFD010000093.1 GCA_937997605.1 uncultured Collinsella sp.
GCTGCTTCGTGCGGGTATCCTAATGCCAACGTGTGCCTATCAGAGGAGAGACCATGCTGTTGTCCGGTATCATCGCTGCCCTTACCAGCCTTTTGATTCCCATCATCATCCTGTTGCTGCTGCTTCCCAACGCCTGCTATGTCGTCGAGCAGCAACATGCTGTAATCATCGAACGCTTAGGCAAATTCAATCGCATCGTCAACGCGGGCTTCCACATGAAGGTGCCCATGATCGACCGCAAGGCCGCCACGGTGAGTCTGCGCACCATGAAAAACGGTTTTGGCATCGACGTTAAGACCCAGGACAACGTGACCATCGGCCTTGAGGTCTCTGCTCAGTATCACGTGAGCTATGACATGGGCGCCGGCCCGGCAGATTCGGGCATCTACAAGAGCTACTATATGCTGCAGGAGCCCGTCGACCAGATGCGTGACTTCATCACCGACGCCCTGCGCTCTTCGATTCCCGTCTACACACTTGATGAGGTCTTTGCCAAGAAGGACGACATCGCCAAGGATGTCAACGCTACCGTTTCCGAGCAGATGGCCGCCTACGGCTTCACCCTCGTGTCGACGCTCATCACCAAAATCGCACTGCCGACCGAGGTTGAGAACTCCATGAACGACATCAACGCCGCCCAGCGCAAGCGCGCTGCGGCACAGGAGCTCGCCGAGGCAGATCGCATCAAGCGCGTTACCGAGGCGACCGCCGAGGCCGAGGCTATGGAAAAGGCGGGCGAGGGCATCGCCAACCAGCGCAAGGCGATTGCGCTGGGCATCAAGGACTCGCTCGAGATTATCCAGGAGACGGGTGTCGGCAATGACGAGGCCAACCAACTGTTCATGTTTACGCAGTGGTCCGAGATGATGACGGAGTTCGCTCGCACGGGTAAAACCTCGACGGTCGTGCTGCCGAGCGACTTTTCGCAGTCGGCCTCTATGTTCGAGCAGATGCTGGCTGCCGGTAAGGTTCAGAACGAGTCAAAGGAGTAGACACGCGTGAAATACACCGTCGTTTGTGTTGGCAAGCTCAAAGAGCGCTTTTGGAAGGATGCCTGCGCTGAGTACACCAAGCGCCTGGGTGCCTATGCCAAGGTTGATATCCGCGAGGTGGCCGATATCGACCCGGCTAAGGCGGGCGGCGTGGATGCCGCGTGCGGCAAGGAGGGGGCGGCGATTCTTGCTGCCTTGCCGTCTCGAGCGCATATGATCCTGCTGGCTATTGAGGGCAAAGAGCGCTCGAGCGAGGAGTTTTCGGCGCGGCTCGATGATCTTATGCTGCGTGGTAACAGCGACATCGCCTTTGTGATTGGCGGATCGGACGGCGTGAGCGATGACGTGCGCGCACGAGCCGACGAGATGCTCAGCTTTGGACGCATTACCTTGCCGCATAACCTGGCGCGCGTGGTGCTGCTGGAGCAAATCTACCGCGCCTGCAAGATCAGTCGTGGCGAGCCGTATCACAAATAGGTCGGCAATACGAAACAATGGCGTGGGACAATACCTTTCGTTTTGAGGAATGTGTCTGAAAGGACTATGAGATATGAAGATTGGATTTGTCGGTTTTGGCAATATGGCGAGCGCTATGGCCGATGGCTGGATCGCTGCCGGTGTAGCTGCGAGCGACATGTGCGCCTGCGCGGGTCGCTACGACGCACTGGTTGAGCGCTGCGAGGCACGCGGCATGGTCGCCTGCCACGATGCCGCCGAGGTTGTCGCCGCATCCGATATCGTGGTCGCTGCGGTCAAACCGTACATGATCGAGAAGATATTCGCCCCGCTCAAGGATGCTCTTGCCAAAAAGGTCGTTCTGTCGGTTGCCTGGACCTGGGACAGTGCCAAGTGGGAGCAGGTCCTGCCGGGCGTCGCGCATATCTCGACGGTGCCCAACACACCGGTTTCGGTGGGCGAGGGCGTCATCGCTTGTGAGAAGGCTTCCACGCTTAGTGATGAGCAGAGCGCAGTGGTGCTTGATCTGCTTGGCAAGCTCGGTGCGGTGGTCGAGCTCGATACGAGCCTGCTGTTTGTGGGCGGCACGGTGGGTGGTTGCGCTCCGGCATTTGTCGCTATGGCAATCGAGGCCCTGAGCGATGCGGCGGTCAAGCACGGTATCCCGCGTGCCGATGCCTATCGCATTGTGAGCCAGATGGTGCTGGGTACGGCAAAGCTGCAGCTTGCAACTGGCCAGCATCCTGCGGCGATGAAGGATGCCGTATGCTCGCCCGGTGGTGCCACCATCAAGGGCGTCGTTGCGCTCGAGGACGCCGGCATGCGCAGCGCCCTGGTCAAGGCAATCGACGCAACTCTCCAGTAAAACCTGCCATTTAGGGACAGGTTTATTTTGGCAGGTTTTTCCTGCGGTTTTGTCCTTTTAGCGAAAAGCGCCTCGCAACTGGCTCAATTCCAGTTGCGGGGCGCTTGCGTTTGCCCAGATAAAACCGACCAAAATAAACCTGTCCCTTTTTGGCAGGTTAGTCCCAGAAGCTGTCTTCCTCATCCTCGGACTTGGGTCCGCGGTCGACGTACATCTTATGGGTACGCTTCTCCATTACAAAGGCAAGAATCGCAAATAACAGGATGCCGCCGGCGAAAAGGATGGCAAAACCGGTGCGGGTGCCAAACAAAAAGGAAAAAACTGCGTCCATTGGGTGCCTTCTTGCGTAGTTGAGTTGGGTCGTAAACGCTCATAAGTATATACTTGCCCATACATGTACAAGGTTGCAACCTAAATGGAATGTATATCGCCGGAGGATCTAATGCTTGATATCAAGTTTGTTCGCGAGAACCCCGATGCCATCGATGTCGCCATGGCCAACCGCCAGACGTCTTGGGATCGCGAGAAGTTCTTTGAGCTCGACGACGAGCGTCGTGCCGTCATCACCGAGGTCGAGGAGCTCCAGGCTACGCGCAATGCCGAGTCCAAGAAGATCGGCGCCCTGATGAAGGAGGGCAAGAAGGATGAGGCCGAGGCCGCCAAGGATGCCGTGCGCGCCGTCAACGAGAAGATTGACGGTCTGGCCGAGCGTCGTACCGCCCTCGAGCAGGAGCAGTACGACTTCATGGCTCACCTGCCCAACATTCCTTGCGAGGCCACGCCGTACGGCAAGGACGAGGACGAGAATATCGAGCGCCGTCGTTGGGGCACCCCGCGCGAGTTCGACTTCGACTTTAAGCCGCACTGGGATCTGGGCACCGA
>CALLFD010000094.1 GCA_937997605.1 uncultured Collinsella sp.
GCGCGTCCACGTCGTCGAGCGACGGCGCTCGGCAACCAGGCGGTCAAGGTCAACGTCGGCGACGGCCATATCGCAAGTGAGGAGCTTCGTCGCGGCGAGCTTCGAGCCGTTTTCGTAGACGAGGTTCTCGCCCGCAAAGACCATATCGGTCGTGGACTCGCCCTCGCTCGCGTCTGCATAGGCATAGGCACAGTACAGGCGTGCGCTCTGATTGGAGATAAGGCTGCGGCGATAGTCTGCCTTACCGATGATTTCGTCCGAAGCCGACGGGTTGAGAATCACCGTCGCACCGGCAAGCGCCATCTCGGTCGAAGGCGGCGCCGGCACCCACAGGTCCTCACAGACCTCAACGCCCAGCACCATATCCTCGGCACCCTCATCACAGCAACGGTAGATAAGCCCCGAACCCAGCGGAACCGGACCCTGACCGGCAAATTCAACCCACACGGGATCCGCAGGCGCCGGAACAAACCAGCGACGCTCATAGAACTCGCCATAGTTGGGCAGATACTTCTTGGCCGTGAGGCCCAAAAGCTCGCCCGCACAGCACACGGCCGCGCAGTTGTAGATATTTTCAGCCACCGCAACGGGCAAGCCAACGGTAAAGACGATCGGCAGCTCACGGGTTTCATCGAGTATGTGCACCAGCGCTGCTTCGCAGGCATGCAGCAGCGTGCGGTTATGGAACAGGTCGGCCGCGGTATAGCCGGTCAGGTTAAGCTCGGGCAGCACCAGCGCGCGAACGCCGCGCTCGGTAGCCTCGCGAACAGCCGCCAGCGCAACCTCGGCATTGCCCTCGACATCGGCCACGCGAATCTGCGGCGACGCCGCCGCCACACGCAAAAAGCCATCGTTCTTATTAGCCGAAACGCAGCATTGCCTTGTTGATCTGGACACTGGAGGCCCCTTCTACCCTGAGATTCAGTCTAACGGACGTTCACATATCTCTAACTAGCCAAAGCAACCTCCCAGTTTACCGAGAGGCCAACCTGTGCTAAGAGCATGTATTTCAAAAATATCTTTAATTAAAAAAGGAGAAATCGATAATCGACTTCTCCTTTAAGCGAGGCGAGTAAATTCCGAAACTAATGGCAGAATTTATCCATGTAGTCCTCAAAGTCGAACACTTCTACCACGACGCCCTCTTCCTGAAACTCTTTCAGTTGCTCCAAGAGATCTTTGTTAATAACGTCCATGCAGAAACCTCCTCTATCTAATCAATTGTAGTATATCTGCTTTCATGCAATTATCAACCAACTTGTTTAATTGCTCCTCGCTTGCCGATAGTCCCTCTTTTTTCAAAATGTCGCGCACCTCGTTCTTAGTAATCGGCTTTTCAAACAACGAAAGCAAAGCGAATGAAAAATCATTAACCGCACACATTCTATGGGTGGCACAACTCAGCAGTACTCTTAACCCCTCTTTTGAGCGTCCGACTTCTTTCACAAACGAACTTTTAACCAATTGAAAACCATTATCGTGCATTACATAATCGGCATCGATATTTGTATTCAGCAATCCATAATGCAACAGTTCTTCTATCGCCCTTGTCAGCTCGAGATCGCCCTGATCAAGGATAAGAGAAATGCTACAATCGGCCTCCAATAAACGGGCCAACTTAAGGTATACCAACTGGGAAACAGCATAGACATGATGGTATTCAGAATTATAGAAGTAGGCAAATGGCTCAACGAGCACGACAGAGGTCTTGGAATCCAGCCAGATTCGATCAGCTGGATTTAGACTAGTCAGCCGTCGCTTTACTTTGGTCAAATGTCCCTTATACCTAACAGCGTGAATAGAATCTAGAATCCAGGTCACCTCTGAAATATGAAGCCGCTGGGGCAAGTCAATTGTGTCGCTACCGTTTATGACTTCTTGCATATAAAAATCAATATGATGCTCATCAGATAAGGATTTTGCTTCATTTAAAGTTAAACCAGTGCCTGAAACATAATCCACTTCGAGGCGCAAATCCTCATATTGGGACTTCGGCATTACAGAGACACCATACTTATCGGGATGATTCCAAACATCCGACCCCATAACGAGACCAAAATTCGTAAATCCTCTCGTGGAATATGGAACACCACATACCTGTTTTGAATAATTCAAAACATTCTCTGTATAAGCTAAGGTGTTCAGAGCCTCTTCTTTAGTTTCGGTCGGAAAGCCAATCATAAAGAATAGATGAACAGGAATACCCGCATTGAGACAATCATGGATATTGCGATCAATCCAATCAACTCTCGTGTTCTTCTTCATTAGATCAAGAACTCTTTGGTTGTATGACTCGAGGCCAAACTGAATCTTCCTACATCCACTTTGGTATATCTTGTTGAAAACGTCTGTACTTAGGGTTGGAGAGAACCTCGTTTCTCCATGCCAGAAAAACGTTTTTCCCGATGCGTTTATTTCATCCGCGAGTTGCTCCATTCTTTTGCCTTCGAATGTTTCATCCACAAAAGAGAAAACTCTCGTGCCGTATTTTTCATTTAACCGACACATTATTTCAAATACTCTCGATATAGGCATCTTTCGGTAACAACCACCGGTAGCACCGGGAATGGTGCAGAAGGCGCAATGATTAAAACACTGCCTAGAAGAATAAACCGGCAATATTAACTCAGGCATGAAGTATTTAGAAAGGGCGAAGCCATCGAAATCGGGAACTGTATCGTTGATAAATGTTTGCTCAATCCGATGGTTTTTATATATCTTTCCACCTTTAGCATGGCAAAGGTTTGGAACACAGTCGAGATTGTCATCACCAGAGTCAAGAGCCTCAAGAAGACGTGCAAGCGGCTCTTCGCCGTCATACATCATTATCGAATCAATGTATTCAAAAAAGGGATGCCATTCTTTCATGCAGTCATCTGCTAAACGAGTAATGTAATTGCCGCCCAATGAGACATGTTTAACAGATGGACATTCTTCTTTAATCAGTTTCGCTAACGTAACTGCAGAAATCAATTGGAAACAGCCGCTCACCGAAATCCCAATAAACTCGATTTTTTCCCTCTGAATACGCTTAAGAAAGGCAGTTTCATAGAAGGAAATAAACGGATTATGCAAGGTATCCGCAAGCGATTTCATTATTTCTGGTGTCGAATAATAATCATAGGGCAGATCTATGGAGTTGAACGTGTATTTAACTCCATATGAGACGTGATTTATGATATAGAGTGCATTTCTAAAAATGTTTTCAGCATATTGTCTTTCTTTTAGATTAAAGTATCTCTTCGATCTGAAAATATCTTTTGCCTCGTCAACATTAAGTGCTGACTTTTGTATCAACTCGATTGTTAATTGAACATTCGAACTAAACGAATCCTTTGATTCCCGATACCTTTTACAGCACTCTTCGACATGTCTAAAAGATAGGAGGTCATCGTAAAATTCCACGTTTAAGTCAACGATGTCAACTTTATATTGTTCAACCTCTTGAAGATATGACTTCAAAACAGGCAAGGCAAGATACGGCCCCACTGGACTCTATCCTGGGGGAAATACTAAAAGCGTTTTAGGCATATCAACGTCACATCTTTCGCAAATAATTCAATTGAAACACAACTACCATCATAATTGAAAATACACCAAGTCCTGTAACGAGAATTGAGAACATCGCGATGCTCGTGAACAGCGAAACAAGGAGTGTTGAAATAACAACAGCAACCGATTGCAAAGACTCCCTAATTGAAAACAGGCTTATCGATTCAGATTCGTCTCTCGCCAAATCCTGCAGCGATGTTATGAGAAGCACATCTTGAATGGCGTTTCCGGCACCGACGATAAAAAGGAAAATAAACGATATCCCAGACGCATAGCGATAGCCAAACGCCAGATACGCACCGAGCGCAAGATACGTCACAAAACAATATGATTTAACGCAATCGGAACCACTAATTAAACGACCATATATTGTATTTCCGAACAACAGTCCGATTGTAAGACTACTCTGAAGGAATCCGTATTGTATCGATGACGAGTCAAATTGCAATTGCGCAATAGCTGGCAAAAGAGAATTCAGAGAGCCGAATGCCACGCCACTAGAAATATCGATTAATAGGAAACCAATTGCCAAGTGCTTCGCGCTAAGATCACTAAATGCAGTCCTGTTTTTTTCATTTTTGCTTATCCCCTCTTTATCATTAACCTCGATAACCGACGGAACATCTCGCAGCAACCAGAACGACGCGGCAAAAGAAAGCGCGTCTAATGCAAGAACAGCCTCCGCCCCAAATTGAGCGACAACAAAACCGCCGGCAACTGGCCCCAGAACCATCATCAAATTCTGCAGAAACCCAAACGAATTATTAATTACGTCGCGATTGATGCTATTCGTATTGGCTCTTAACAACGAGTAAAAGCAGGGCATTTCAACCGTTCGACAAAGCGATACCGCGCACGTAATAGCAAACATACTCCATTTACTATCAACAAAAATATAGCAAACGAATAATCCCGCGCGAATTAAGTCTGCCAATCTCATGGCCTGCAGTGTCCCGATACCCATCTTCTGAGGCAGCTGCGCGAGCGCAACTGAAAACAGAGAGGGGGCAAATCTGCAGCAGACCATCAAAGCAGTTGCAGAAACATCGTGAGTTACCTCGTAAATCAGCATTGGCAAAGCAATATTCGCACACCAATTGCCTATTTCGCTTATACCTCTAGCAATATATAAGACCCGAACCGGACGGCTAGCTCTCAATACCGTGAACATCACGATTAACCTCGTATTTCAGGCCTCGCTCATCCCTTAATAGGAATCCATAATCAACCAAGTACCGCCTCAACACGGCATAATCAGGATAGAGCTGTGACAGCACACGATTAACCTGAAGCTCCGTATAACTTGTATTTAATTCAAAGAAAGAGACGGCCCATAGCAGCATGATTCTTTTATAGCTTTCCTTTTTTGGAATTGAAACCAGCTCGCCATTCTTGAGAAATCGTTTTTTAAAGTCTATTAGCTCATCCATTCACATCCTCCATTTCATACGCATCTAATACTAAAAATGCATACGCTTTAGGTCATCGCATTCGACTTCTATATTCGAACTAAACTCGAACTAATCTAAATGATTTGCTCAAACACTCTTCGAAAGCTCGTTTTTCACTCTGAGTAAAATGCCCTTCCCAGTCAGTCCACGAACAGGAAGGCAACTCACAACGAGCGGAGTCGAAGCCCTCTGCCGTCGGTCGTTCAAAATGCACGATAACCTTTTCGATATCCCCATCTGTTATCAGGTCAGAATGAACGACCTCGGTACCGTCTTCGAATGTCATATACCGGTACATCACGTAAACCACCTCACAATCGTAAATCCAGTTTAGCATCAAGCTATTGCACCAAAGACAGCAAGCCCCCCCCTTGATGAGTTGATGGTATCTGTTAAATGTCACGTACGATTCACATCTGGTGGGTACCCTGATGGCTACATGAAACGAAGCAGATTTACACCGGGAGGACCCCGTATGACAACCAAGTACACCGACGCGCCGCGCACGCGCGTCATGACGCCGGCATCGCTCAACAACGGCGTGCACGAGAACCATTCCATCGGACAGACCATGGCCATCGCGCCCAAAAAGGGCCTGTTCGACGACATTTCCATTCCCCAGATCATCGCCGGCGCCGC
>CALLFD010000095.1 GCA_937997605.1 uncultured Collinsella sp.
TCGCGGCCGAGGGCAGGATTTTGCCTCCGATTCGTCATTGGGTAATCGACGAGGCCCATTCCATCGAGCGCGAGGCGCGCCGTCAGTGGGCGCGCGTGGTGTCGGCGGACGAATCACGCGTTCTGTTTGAGCGCCTGGGTGGCTCGAGCACCGGCGCGCTAAGCCAGGTTTCCCGTGATTTGGCAACCTCCGAGGGCTCTACGCTCTATCTGGGCCTTACTGCCAAGGCGACCTCGACGGTTGCGCGTGCGAGCATGGCGATCGCCGACGTGTTCGATGGCGTTCGCGAGCTCGGCCGCCGTGCCCGTGGGGGTTATGACAATGCCAATCTATGGATTGGCCCCGAGCTGCGCGAATCTGACGACTGGCATGATTTCTTACAGTCGGCTTACACTGCCATCGACGCATTGGAACAAGCTGACAAGAGCGTCGACGCGCTGGTACAAGCCGTCGCCGCCGACAAGCCCGAGGTTGTTGTCGACCTGGGTGATATCTCGCGCCGCCTGCATGAGCTGGCCGAGAACCTCAAGCTCATCATTGACGGTACCGATGAACACTACGTGTACTCGCTGCAGGTCAATCGCAGATTGCGCGCCGGCGGCGAGTCGATGACCGCGGAGCGCATCGATATTGGTGAGGCCTTGGCAACCGAGTGGCTGCCCGAGGTCCACACGGCTATCTTTGCATCGGCGACCATGACGGTTTCCAAGAGCTTTGAGCACTTTAACCATGCCGTCGGCCTCGATCGCATCGGTGCCTCAACATCATCGTCACTGCACTTGGATTCGAGCTACGACTTCGATTTGAATATGGCCGTGGTCGTGGCTGGGGATATCCCCGATCCGCGCGATCGTGAGAGCTACCTTTCGGCGCTCGAGCGTGTGCTGGTCGACGCTCATCTTGCTATGGGCGGCTCGGTGCTCACGCTGTTCACCAACAGGCGTGACATGGAGGAACTGTACGCTCGCGTCGAGCCCAAGATGGCCCGTGCGGGTCTGGAGCTCAACTGCCAGCAGCGCAACTCGTCTCCTCGCCGTCTGCGCGATCGCTTTATCAACGAACCGACCTCATCACTCTTTGCGCTTAAGGCCTTTTGGGAAGGGTTTGACGCCAGCGGCGAGACGCTGCGCTGTGTCATCATCCCCAAGCTGCCGTTCTCGAGCCCCACAGACCCGCTCTCATGCGAGCGCAATCTGCGTGAAGACCGCGCTTGGGCGCGCTATTCGCTGCCCGAGGCCGTGCTCGAGGTCAAGCAGGCGGCCGGCCGCCTTATCCGCTCGTCGACCGATTGCGGCGTGCTGATTCTGGCCGACCCGCGCCTGGTGACGAAGGGCTACGGAAAGAAGTTCTTAACGTCGCTGCCCACGAGCTCCTACCAGCGCATCGAATCGGCGCAGATCGGGCACTATCTGCAACTGTGGCGTGCACGCCACGAGCGGCGGCGCTAAAGCGGACAGACGAGGGTTTTTGCCATATCGCACAGACGCTTTGACAGGGCGGGGTCATCCAAGATGTGGATGGCTCCGCCCGCTGCAATTATCTGGCTCAGTAGCCAACGCTCGGAGCCGTAATGCACGGTTACCGTTGTCATGTTGCTGATCTGGGCGCGGCCGCGCGGGCAGGCTCGGCGCTGGGGAACCT
>CALLFD010000096.1 GCA_937997605.1 uncultured Collinsella sp.
GTGCGGTTTTTCCATTACCCCAGGCGCTCCATAATGGTCGCGGCGATTGCAGGACGGTTCATAGTGTACAGGTGCAGACCGTCGGCGCCGTGCTCCTTGAGGTCGCAAAGCTGGCGGGCGGCATAATCTACACCGGCTGCCTGCAGGCTCTCGGGGTCGTTCTCGTACTTGGCGAGAATCTTGATGACGGGGGAGGGTAGCGACGCGCCGCACATAAAGACCATGCGGCTGATCTGCGACTTGCCCATAAACGGCATGATGCCCGCGGTGATGGGCACCGTGATGCCCGCTTTATCGGCAAGCTCGCGGAAGCGGTAGAAGCACTCATTATCAAAGAAGAGTTGCGTCACAAAGAAGCTTGCGCCGGCGTCCTGCTTTTGCTTGAGGTATTCGACCGAGGCGTTGAGGTCCTCACAGGCAATGTGGCCCTCGGGGTAGGCCGCGGCGCCCACACAAAAGCCGGCGTCAATGAGCTCGGGGATGAGGTCGCGGGCGTAGGCGTAGTCAGAGGCGGGCTTGTCGTCCTCAGTCGCGCCGGCGGGCAGGTCGCCGCGCAGGGCTAACACGTTTTCCACGCCGGCGGTGCGGTACTCATCGATCTTGGCGGCGATATCGGCGTGCGAGCGGCCCACGCAGGTAAGGTGTGCCACCGAGGGTGTATCGAATTCGCTCGTAATCATATGCGCGATGGGGGCGGTGGTGGCACCGTTGCCCGAGCCGCCGGCCGAGCAAGTAACTGAGACAAAGCTCGGCGAAAGCTTGCACAGGTTGCCCGCCACCTCGTGAGCCGTGTCGAGGGTAAGCTCGCCCTTGGGCGGGAACATCTCAAACGAAACGGGTGCGGTGCCCTGGGATGCTGCCTGCTTAAAAACCTCGTCGACGCGCATATCGTGCTCCTCTAGATACGTAATAGTGTGATGTGTTGTAAGGATTCTACAGCACCGCTGTGTCACGGTGGAGTTTCACTCGCTATTTGGGGATACCAATCAAAGATGCCTTGCTATCGGCATTCCCTATAACAGGGCGGTCAATCTAGGATGGGGCTATAAAGACTGGTATCTGATGTGAAATACCAGTTAATAGAGCCCCATCCCAAATTGACTACCCTTAAATCATGGGGAAAGGTCTGCAATTTATACAGTTGATTGGCTGTTGAGGGTGGCAACGCCGCCGCGATGCGGTAACCTCATTGATTGGTTTCGCGACAGCAACATAACGGTAATGTTGCGGAAACACGGCGAGTCTAAGCTATGACTCGTTCGTTAGTAATCAACACCGCTTCTCACGCGGTGCCGATACGAAGGGAGTTCCGTATGGCCGAACTTACTGACCGCTTCGGGACCATGGTGTTCTCTGAGGAAGTCATGAAGGACTACCTCCCCAAGGACATTTGGAAGCGCCTTGCTGCAACCCTCGAGGACGGTGAGCCGCTCGACCTGGATGTGGCCAACGCTGTTGCTCACGCTATGAAGGTCTGGGCCATCTCCAAGGGCGCTACACACTACGCGCACTGGTTCCAGCCGCTTTCGGGCATTACTTCCGAGAAGCACGATAGCTTCCTCGAGCCCAACCACGACGGCACCGCCATTACCAAGTTTACGGGCAAGAACCTCATCCAGGGCGAGCCCGATGCTTCCAGCTTCCCCAACGGCGGCCTGCGTGCCACCTTCGAGGCCCGTGGCTACACCGCTTGGGATCCCACTAGCCCCGCATTCATTAAGGACGATGTCCTGTGCATCCCCACGGCTTTCTGCTCCTACACGGGCGAGGCCCTGGACAAGAAGACCCCGCTGCTGCGCTCCATGACCGCGCTCTCGCGTGAGTCCAAGCGCGTTTTGGCGCTGTTTGGCAAGACCCCCAAGAAGGTCGTTCCTTCCGTGGGCGATGAGCAGGAGTACTTCCTGATCAAGAAGGACGCTTACCGCAAGCGCAGGGACCTGGTCATCACCGGTCGCACCCTCTTTGGCGCTGCTCCCTGCAAGGGCCAGGAGCTCGAGGAGCACTACTTTGGCGCTATCCGCCCCACCGTCTCGGCCTATATGAAGGACCTGGACGATGAGCTGTGGGCGCTTGGCATTCCCGCCAAGACCAAGCACAACGAGGTCGCTCCTTGCCAGCATGAGCTCGCCCCTGTCTATGGCGAGGTCAACGAGGCCATCGACCAGAATCTGGTCATGATGGAGAAGATGAAGCTCATCGCCTCCCGCCACGACTTGGTCTGCCTGCTGCACGAGAAGCCCTTCGAGGGCATCAACGGTTCGGGCAAGCACAACAACTGGTCGCTTGGCACCGAGTCCGAGAATCTGCTCGATCCGGGCGACACCCCGCTCGACAACCTGCAGTTCATCGTCTTCCTCACCGCGGTGATTGAGGCCGTCGATAACTATCAGGAGCTCCTGCGTGCTTCCGTTGCCTCGGCCGGCAACGATCATCGTCTGGGCGCCAACGAGGCCCCTCCGGCGATTATGTCCATCTTCCTGGGCGACCAGCTTACCGAGGTCGTCGAGAAGATCATCGATGGCAAGGCTTCCGTCCATGCCACGCGCGGCGTGCTCGACCTGGGCGCCGATACCCTGCCCAAACTGATGCAGGACAACACCGACCGCAACCGCACCTCTCCGTTCGCCTTCACCGGCAACAAGTTCGAGTTCCGTGCCTGTGGCTCCGAGCAGAACGTCTCCGACTCCAACCTGGTGCTCGATGCCGCCGTGGCCAAGTCGCTCAAGTCCTTCGCCGACGCGCTTGAGGGCACGCCCGAGGATAAGTTCCAGGACGCCGCGCTCGAGTACTGCAAGAAGGTCCTGACCGACCACCAGCGCATCCTCTTCTCCGGCGATGGCTACTCCGATGAGTGGCCCGTTGAGGCCGAGAAGCGCGGCCTTGCCAACAACAAGACCACGGCCGACGCCCTGCCCGCCTTTGTTTCCGATAAGGCCATTGTGCTCTTTGAGGAGACGGGTGTCCTGACCAAGGCCGAGGCTCAGTGTCGCTACGACTGCAAGCTCGAGAAGTACAACAAGCTCATGAACATCGAGGCTACCACGATGGTTCGCGAGGCGCGTCGTACCTATCGCCCGGTCATTACCGCCTATGCCACCAAGGTCGCGAAGGGCCTTGAGACTATTCGTGCCGCCGGTGCTGAGGCCGCCATGCAGTGCGAGCAGAACACGCTCAACAAGCTCTGCAATGGTATCACCGCCATCAACGACTCCATTAAGGCGCTCGACGCCGTGCATCAGAAGGCCGAGGCCCTCGATGGCCAGGAGCAGGCCAACGTGTACGCGCACGAGGTCGTTCCCGCTATGGATACGCTGCGTGCCGCCGTGGATGCCATGGAGGAGATCGTGGCCGCCGACTACTGGCCGGTTCCGACCTACGACGACATCCTGTTCTACGTGTAGAGCGTAACTGACATATCGTCACGGTATTGAGCCGGGGTCCGCATCATGCGGGCCCCGGTTTTTGTTTGCGAAGGACGCTTTGAAGCCCGTTTTGCCGCCGATT
>CALLFD010000097.1 GCA_937997605.1 uncultured Collinsella sp.
ACTACAACAAGTCCAATGAAGAGGGTATCTATCAGCACTTTAAGACCGTCGCCGACGCTGTGGACATCCCCTGCATCCTGTACAACATCCCCGGCCGCTGCGGCTGCGGCATCAGCGAGCGCAATGTAGAGCGCTTGGCCGCGCACCCCAACATCATGGGTATTAAGGAAGCCTCGGGCAACGTCGTCTACGCGGCCAAGATTGCCCACCTGCTGTCCGACGACTTCCGCATGTATTCGGGCGAGGATGCGCTGACCGTACCTCTCATGAGCCTGGGCGCCTCGGGCACCATCAGCGTGTGGGCCGATGTTCAGCCGCAGCTCGTGCATGACATGTGCCGCGCCTATCTGGATGGTGACGTGGCACGTGCCCGCGATATCCAAATTGCCGGCCAGCCGCTCATCAACGCCCTCTTTAGTGAGGTCAACCCCATCCCCGTCAAAGAGGCGCTCGCCCAGATGGGTATGATCGAGGCAAACTACCGCATGCCGCTGTGCCCCATGGCAGACGACACGCGCGCCGCACTTACCGACGCTCTGAAGGGAGCTGGTCTGCTTGATTAAGACCGTCATTATGGGAACGGGCCGCATGGGCTCACTCATCCGCACCACCGCCGAAGGCGTTGTCGACGCCGCCGGTCAGCACGTTTTTGATATCGTCGCCCAGATTGGCTTCGATTTGAGCGAGCTCGAGAACGCACCGGCCGCCGATGTAATCATCGACTTCTCGAACGTCGTTACCTTCGATGCCGTCGTCGCCTATGTCGAGCGCACGGGCGCCGCGTTGGTCTCGGGCACCACGGGCTACACCCCCGAGCAGATGGACCGCCTGCGCGAGCTTGGTCAGAACGCCCGCGTCATGCACTCCGGCAATTACTCCATCGGTATCGCAGCCCTGCGTCATCTGGTAGCACAGGCCACACGCGAGCTGCCCGGCTTTGACTGCGAGATCGTCGAGACACACCACAACCAAAAGGTTGACGCCCCCAGCGGCACCGCCAAGCTGCTACTCGACGCCGTGGTCGAAGCCGAGCCCGAGGCTGGCTACCACCCCGTCTATGGCCGCGAGGGCATGTGCGGAGCACGCGATCCCAAGGAAATCGGTATGCACTCGCTGCGCGGCGGCACCGTCGCCGGCGTGCACGAGGTGAGCTTCTTTGGCCAGGACGAGGAGGTCACGCTCACCCACCGCGCCACGAGCCGTCAGATCTTTGTCAACGGCGCCTTGGCGGCCGCGCAGAAGCTCGTCACCCGCGAACCTGGCTTCTATACGTTCGACCAGGTCATGTTTGCCTAACCAGGTATCAACCGAATCCACCCAAAGGAGAGATAGCAAATGAGCAACGCAGCCGAGATGGATGCACAGGAGATTATCAACTACATCGCCACCGCGCCCAAAAAGACGCCCGTCAAGCTGTACGTGCGCGAAAAGCCCGGCATGAAGGTCCAGTGGGGCGATGCGCACGTCTACGGTGGTCGTCGCGGCAAGACCGTCTTTGGCGACTGGGATGAGCTCAAGGCCATCCTCGATGCCAATGCCGATTCCATCGATTACTACGACGTCGAGAATGACTGCCGCAACTCCGCCGTCCCCATGCTCGACCTTAAGGGCATCAACGCCCGCATTGAGCCGGGCGCGATCATCCGCGACCGCGTCGAGATCGGCGACCGCGCCGTCATCATGATGGGCGCTATCATCAACATCGGCTCCGTCATTGGTGAGGGTTCCATGATTGATATGGGCGCCGTGCTGGGCGGCCGCGCCACCGTGGGCAAGAACTGCCACATCGGCGCCGGCGCCGTACTGGCAGGCGTCGTTGAGCCCGCCAGCGCCACGCCCGTCATCATCGAGGATGATGTCATGATTGGCGCCAACGCCGTGGTCCTGGAGGGCGTGCGCGTGGGCAAGGGCGCCGTCGTGGCTGCCGGTGCCGTATGCGTCGAGGACGTCCCCGCCGGCGCCGTCGTGGCCGGTGTTCCCGCCCGCGTCATCAAGATGCGTGACGAGAAGACCGACAGCAAGACCGGTCTCGAGGAAGGCCTGCGCCAGCTTTAATAGTTACGGCGTTTTACCAAACGCCGTAACGACCCGACGCTGCAAACGCCCCTAGGCGGCAATCTGACGTTCAATCGTCGGGCATGACCAGAAGGTCAATGCCCTCCTCTTTCGCGTCACCTTGCTCGCCTAGGGGCGTTTTCGCTGGCGTATGCTCAACCTGCGGCGCAATTCAATCCCAAGCAAAAAGGCCGAAGCCCCGAAGGGTTCCGGCCTTTTTGCTTTGTCTGCAGATTACAAGCGCAGTTTATCGATTCTCAATTGACCCGATGTTTTTGAGCTCGATGGAGATGAGGCCGTTGGGCTCGTTGACAAACTCGATGTACTCGGAGTTCGAACCCATCTCGGCCGGGAAGCTGATCTCGATACCCGTGTCGGTACGGATCTTGTGATTGCGCACCGCCGCGCGTTCGACCTGCTTGCGCTCCACGGGCACACGCTCAGGCACCTTCTCCTCGGTCAGTGCCGCGCGCACGCTCTCCTTGATAACCGGTTCGTCCTCAAAGACCTCATCGACGATATCCCAAGGCGGCAGCTCCTCGTCATCCTCAACCTTCTCGGCAACGGCAGCCTTAACCTTAGCGAGCGCTACAGCCGTGTTGGCACCGTGCTCCTCGGCGACTTCCTCGACCACACGCGTCACGGTGTCGATGACCTCCTTGCCCGATACGCCCGTGTCGCACTGCAACAGGCCGTCGGGAATGAGCATGCGATCCTCGCTGGCGATCTTGCGCTTCTTGTCCACATAGCCGATCTCCATGGTGCTTGCACGCACGATTGCATAGCTCGGCACCTTTTGCGAAGGGTTCGGCAGAATGGCATAGTGGCGCGCGATGTCGTTACGCACCTCGCCCTCTTCGCGACCCACCTCGTGCATGAATGCCTGCTTAGAGCCCAGCAGCATCACGGCAAACCAGCGGGCATCCTCATCGTCGTCAAAATCGGCCACGAGCACGTCGGTGGACTCGGCTTTCTCGGCTTTGGTAAGCTCGGAGGAGATAAACTCCGCAATCTGCTGCGACAGGTCCACGAACTCGCGCTCGCCAAAGAAATAGCCCTTGAGCTCGCCGCCAAACGCAGAGTTCTCGGCAAACGTGGCGCGTTTATTGTCGGCCGAGGTACGCGCGCGGCGCAAATGCGTGGTTACGAAATTGCGCACGGTACGGCTTTCGATATCCAACTCGCGCTGGCTCATAACGTTGACGGCAGAGTCAAAGTCCAGGATATGCAGAATCGCGTGATTGATTTTCATATACGGCATTCCGTTCTAGATCGATTTCGGCACGAACCAGTATAGCGGTCGAGCCCACCCCAGGCGCATCGAAGATTGGTGCATCGGGGACAGGTTGCTTTGCACCAATGGCTAGCGCAGGAGCTCGGACTGCCAAGCCTCGAGCTGTTCTGCCAAACTCTTGCCGGCAGCGGGCATGTCGATCTGGGGTCGTTTGGGCAGCAGTGCGCATTTAAGGATTGCCGCGATGGTCTGCGAGACAAAGCGTCGCGTATCCTTGTCAAAGCCTTGCGCAGCCTGGAGCATCACGGGCAGGCTCTCGCGCAGATTCCCAGCGATATCAGCAAACCGCTCAGCACCCGTAGCCTCAAACACGGAGAACAACGCATCTACAAAACGCTCGCGCTCGCTAGGCGACACTGCAAGCAGCATCTCGCGAATGGAGCCATCAACGTACCGAGCGCCGGCGGACAGACGCTCGCAGTACACGAAGTCGCGACCATCAACCACCCAGCTAAAGGGATTGTGCTGCAGCAGGCTGAACTCGGTGCTCTCAACGATGGCATAGTCCTCCTGTGTCTCGAACATCATGCCAAAGATCGACGACCGAGGTAGCGTCTTGTCGATTCGACCGGAAAGATCGGCAAAGGCGTCGCCGTTCAGGAACTCCTCGACGAAGCCCGGACCATCATGGGAATATGCCCGTTCGATTCGCTCACGGGCGACATCGGAGCACATCGCCGCACCGTACACCGCAAGGTTTCCACCCTTGGAATGACCTCCGCACAAAAGCGGCCCGTCAATCGCATCCGCCGCCTCGTCCACATAACGCGCCGCGGATTCCTGGGCCGGCACAGGGCACCGGAACGCCATGTTAAAGTCCTCTTTCCAGCCCACAATCGTGCTGTCGGTCCCCCGGAAGGAAAGATAACTAAACCCCGCCGGAAACCGGAACGCCATGGCTGCAAACTGTTCTGTCGCCACCACATCGCTCACGGCACGATAGCCGCAAACGTGCACGCCACGGTAACGAGGGCTTGCTGCCACGGCCTCCAACAGGGCCCTGCTCCCCTCTGGGTCCCACAGGTCGTCAATCATGTCCCGGTAGCACTCGGCACGCAGCAGCTCGCGTACATCTAGGCCCTGCCAGTTCGTCAGCTCCGCCATATCACCCGGCAAACGCAAATAGGATAACCACGCAAAGACCAGGCTATCCACCGCGCAGAACGGCCGCTCCTCAAACGGATCAAATGCCGTCTGAGCATAGGTCAAAAAATTAGGCGAATCCGACATGGCCCTCCTATCAACTATGGTGCATTAGGATGGTGCATTGGGGTCAGGTTACTTTGCACCAAAAAGGCGCCCGGGCCGTGTGGACCCGGACGCCTTCATTGTAGCTTTTCGCTCTAGCGAGCTTGATTTAGCAGGAGAAATCGACGCTGTCGATGATGTCCTTGAGGGCCTTGGCGGAGACGGTGAGCTCATGCTGCTCGTCATCGTTCAGCGGCACGGGGACGCGGCAGACAACGCCGTCGCGGCCAACGACGGTCGGCATGGAGATGGCAAGATCGGACAGGCCATACTCGCCCACCATGAGCGAGGAGACAGGCAGAACGGTCTGCTCATCGCGCATGACGGCGGTGCAGATGCGCTTGACGGCCATGGCGACGCCATAGTAGGTGGCGTGCTTCTTCTCGATGATGGTGTAGGCGGAGTTCTTGACGTCCTCGGCGATGCGCTTCTCGGCAGCCTCATGCTCCAGGTGGCCGTGAAGCTCACAGAAGGTGTTCAGCGGAACACCGGCAACCTGAGCGCTGGACCAAGCGACAAACTCGGAGTCGCCGTGCTCACCCATGACGTAGGCCTGGACATCGCGCGGGTCAACCTCGACGTGGGCACCGAGCATCTGCTGCAGACGGCCGGTGTCGAGCACGGTGCCGGAGCCGATGACATGGCCCTCGGGCAAGCCGGACATCTTGATGGCGGCATAAGTCAGAACATCGACCGGGTTGGAGACGATGAGCAGAATGCCGTCGAAGCCGGACTTCTTAATTTCGGGGATAATGGACTTAAAGATGCTGACGTTCTTGTTGACCAGGTCCAGGCGGGTCTCACCGGGCTTCTGGGCAGCGCCAGCGGTGACAACAATCATGGCGGCGTCGGCGACATCGGAATAATCGCCGGCGTAGATCTTCATCGGCTCGGCAAACGTCATGCCGTGCGCGATATCCAGGGCCTCACCCTCGGCGCGGTTCTTGTCCACGTCGATGAGGACCATCTCGGAGAACAGACCGCTCTGCATCAGCGCGAACGCCGAAGACGAACCGACGAAACCGCAGCCGACAATAGCGACCTTCTTCTCGTTAACCATTAGAAACTCCCATCTCACTCCACAAACAAGCCGCCCGGGAACGACCCGAGCGGCTTGCCGTAATCCCAATACATCCAATCGGGACTTTGATTATGCTCCTATTCGCAGCCAAAAATCGACCGTTTACCGAAATTGTTTGCAGGATTCGTAAAATAACTGCACGAAATCGGTTTCAAGCTATTGACGAGCCGAGATAACTTTCTAATACAGGCCCGCCTCACGAATGGCCTCGACAGCCAAAGCGATCTGGTCGGGCGGCAGGACCAGCGCCATGCGCACGTGCCCCTCGCCCGAAGGACCAAAGCTCGCGCCCGGCGTCACCACAACGCCGGCCTTCTCCATGAGCTCCTCGCAAAACGCCATGGAATCGGTGCGACCACCGGGAAGCTTGGCCCACACAAACATAGAGCCATGCGCGTTGGGACGCTCCCAGCCCAGGCCCTCAAGACCGTCGCACAGGACATCGCGGCGCTCCTGGTACTTCAGACGCTGTGCCTCGACCTCATCGCGCGGGCCATTAAGGCACGCGATAGCAGCCTTCTGGATCGGGAGGAACATACCGAAGTCAATCTGGCTGCGCAGCTTGGCAAAGGCCGAGACCACGTCCTCGCGACCGACCAAAAAGCCAATGCGGGCACCGGTGACGTTAAACGACTTGGAAAGCGAGAAGAACTCCACACCCACCTCGAGCGCACCGGGATACTGCAAGAAGCTGCCACCCGGCTCGCCGTCGAACACGATGTCGGAGTAGGCATTGTCATGCACGATCAACAGATCATGCTCGCGGGCGAAAGCGATGATCTCCTCGTAGACCTCGGGCGTGCCCACCGAGCCCACCGGGTTGGCGGGCAGCGACACGATCATATACTTGGCACGATCGGCCACCTCGGGATCGATACCCGCCACATAGGGCAGGTAATTGTGCTCGGCAACCAGCGGATAGTACTCGAGCTTGGCATCGGCGATCTTGGCACCCGCCTCAAAGACCGGGTAGCACGGATCGGGAACCAAAATAGTGTCACCCGGATCGAGCAGGGCCAGGCCCAAATGACCCACGCCCTCCTGCGTGCCGTTGCACGACTGCACCATGGACGGTGTAATGCCCGAAACGCCAAAGCGGCGCTCATAGTAGTCGCACACGGCTTGCTTGAGTTCCGGCAGGTCACGCAGGGCATACTTCCACATCTCTGGGTCCTGCGCAGCCTGGGTCAGCGCCTCGACCACGTGGTCGTACGGCTTAAAGTCGGGCGTGCCCACGCTCATGTTATAAATGGTCTTGCCCTGAGCCTTCAGTGCGAGAAGCTTGTTGTTGAGCGAGGCGAAGACCTCCGCGCCAAAGCGGTCGAGACGCTGCGATGCCTGCATGGTGCCACCTTTCGATATAAAAAACGCGGCGCTCCGACAAGAGCGCCGCGCGATACGGGCCATCAGATTGCAAAAGTGTAACGCTTGCAACCCCCGTATTGGTTCAATTTGGCCAACCTTAGTCAATTGCATTAAGCGCGTCGATCTGCGCAAGCCACAGTCGCGAGCTGGCGTCACTTGGCATACGCCAATCGCCGCGCGGGCTGAGCGTCACCGAGCCCACCTTGGGACCATCGGGCAGGCAGCTGCGCTTAAACTGCTGGGCAAAGAAGCGACGGTAGAACGTACGCAGCCACGTGTGGACGGTCTTGGCGTCGTAAACGCCCTCGAAGCTCTTGAGCGCCATACGGTAGATCTTGCCCGGCTCAAAGCCAAAACGCAGCAGGTAGTAGAGGAAGTAGTCGTGCAGCTCGTACGGGCCCACCAAATCCTCAGTCTTCTGCGCAATCTCGCCGTCGCCCGTGGGCGGCAGAAGCTCGGGAGATACCGGCGTATCGAGGATATCGAGCAAGACCTCGGCAATGCGCCCGCCAAAGACATCGGCCGCATAGCGTACCAGATGGCGCACAAGCGTCTTAGGCACGCTCGCGTTGACGGCGTACATGCTCATGTGGTCGCCGTTGTACGTAGCCCAGCCGAGCGCCAGCTCCGACAGGTCGCCCGTGCCGATGACAAAACCGCCAGCCTGGTTGGCCAGATCCATCAGAATCTGCGTACGCTCGCGCGCCTGGCTGTTCTCGTAGGTCACGTCCTGCACGGTCGGATC
>CALLFD010000098.1 GCA_937997605.1 uncultured Collinsella sp.
GTGGGGCAAGCTCCGCGGGCTGCGTATCAACGAGGACGAGAACGGCAAGACCAACTTGGCGCTTGCCGATGTCGACGGCGAGGTGCTCGTGGTGTCGCAGTTCACGCTGTTCGCTGACTGCCGCTACGGTCGCCGTCCGTCGTTTACGGATGCCGGCGCACCCGATGTTGCCAACGAGCTCTACGAGTACTTCCTGACGCTCGTTCGTCAAGATGTCGAACATGTGGCGCACGGTATCTTTGGCGCCGACATGAAGGTCGACCTGGTCAACGACGGCCCATTCACCATCGTCTTGGACACCGATAGTCTGTAAGTAGCCAATTTTGGGACGGGGCTTTTTTAGCTACTTGCGTATGGCCACAACAGGGTGCTATAGTATATGAGTTTTGTCTATCTTAGGGGTATTATCCCCTTTTTGAATTGCACCTTCTGGAGGCCCTGTTCATGGAAGAGATGGAAGTCAATCACGTCGACGACATCCACGAGAAGCTGACCGATATGGTGGGCGATCGCGTTAAGGTGAAGGCCAACATGGGCCGCACCCGCGTCGTCGAGCGCATGGGCACCATCAAGAGCGTGCACCCCGCCGTCTTTATCGTCGAGGTTGACGAGCGTCGTGGCCGCAAGTCGCGTCAGTCCTACCAGTACATCGATGTCCTCACCGGTCAGGTCGAGCTGTTCGACCCCGAGAGCGGCGAGCACATTTTTACCCCGCTCGGCAATCAGCTCGAGGAGCACTAGCGGTGACCGATTGGTCCCTGACCCTTTCCGCGCCGGCAAAGATTAACCTCTACCTGGGGGTTCATACCGAGCGCGATGACCGCGGCTACCACAGGGTCGATTCCCTGATGGCAGCCGTCAGTCTTTCCGATACCGTGACGGTCACGCCGGCGCAGGCGCTGACTGTCCAGACGGTTCCAGCATCAGATTTTCCCATGCAAAAGAATACGGCGTATCGGGCTGCGATTGCTATGGCCGAGCATTATGGTCGCGAGGCAAACATCTGCGTGACGATTGAGAAGCGCATTCCATTGTGCGCCGGCTTGGGCGGCCCCTCGACGGATGCGGCCGCGGTCATTGTCGCCTTGGCGGAGCTCTGGGGCATTGATCACACCGACCCCGCGCTCGATGACATTGCGCGGGGCATTGGTGCCGACGTCCCGTTCTTTTTGCACGCGAGCCCTGCGTTTTACGTAGGTGGGGGAGACGTGCTGGCAACTGAGTACCCCGCGCTGCCCGCGAAGCCCGTCGTGCTGGTCAAGCCGCGCGAGGCAAGCGTTTCGACAATTGAAGCCTATCGACGTTTTGACGAGGCCCCGGTGCCTGCGGACAAGCCCGGCGCGATAGCTTCTGCCTTGCGTGCTGGTGATGCCGAGACGGCATATGC
>CALLFD010000099.1 GCA_937997605.1 uncultured Collinsella sp.
AAGCGCCCACAAAGATGGCGCCGGCGTTGCGAATGCCGCCGAGCAGGCCCATCGCGTCCTTGCAGTGCAGCTCAAGGTGCTCGGGCGCCACGGTGTTCACCGCTTCGACGGCGGCAGCCATGTCGGCGGCCACCACGATGGTGCCCTCATTGTCGAGTGAGGCGCGCGTGATCTCGGCGCGTGGCGACTGCGCGACCAGAATATCGATACCCGCCTCGACCTCGTGCGCAAACTGCTCGTCGCAGGTCACCAGATAGCAGGCAGCCAGCGGATCGTGCTCGGCCTGGGCCATCAGGTCGGCCGCGACCACCATGGGCTTGGCCGTGGCGTCGGCCAGCACGCAGACCTCGGAGGGGCCAGCGACCATATCGATACCCACGTCACCCGAGACAATCTGTTTGGCAGCGGCGACAAAGGCGTTGCCCGGGCCGGTAATCTTGTCGACGCGCGGAATGGTCTCGGTACCGTACGCCAGTGCGGCCACGGCCTGGGCGCCGCCCACCATATAGATCTCGTCCACGCCGCCGAGCTTTGCCGCGGCGAGCGTGTAGGGGCTGATCAGGCCGTCCTTTTGCGGCGGGGTCACCATGACCACGCGTTTGACGCCGGCCACCTTGGCGGGAATGGCGTTCATAAGCACGGTGGAGGGATACTGCGCGCGACCGCCCGGCACATAGATGCCGGCCGCCGCGAGCGGGGTCACCTTAACGCCGAGCATCGTGCCGTCCGGGCGCGTGGTAAACCAGCTCTGCTCGACCTCGCGCTGGTGGAACTCGCGAATCTGGCGTGCAGCCTTTTCGAGCGCCGCGACAAAAGCGGGATCGAGGCCTTCGAGCGCGGCATCGATCTGCTCTTGCGGTAGACGGAAGCTCTGCAGTTCAACGCCGTCAAAACGCTGGCAGTAATCGCGCACTGCGGCATCGCCGTTGGCACGCACGTTGGCCACGATATCGCGGGCGGCGTCGACGATGTTTTGCGGCAGCACGCCCTTACGGTTGAGCTGGTTGGTAACGAGGCGCTCACCGGGAGCAAGCTTGATAGTCTTCATATCGGTATCCCCTATCGGTCGAGGTTTTTGTTCGAAAAACGAGAGACCGGGCGGCGGCGTCAGTCGGCCCGCCGCCCGGACGTTGGGGCGCCCGTGCGTGCTCGCGCTATTGCGCCGAGCCCGCAACGGGCTCAAAATGCTTGTCCTTCACGGCTGCCGCCAAGCGATCTGCCAGATTGCGTACGCGCGGATCCAGACGTGCGGCGCCTGGATTGACAAAGAAGCGGGCCGTGCAGTCCATGATGCGGCCGGTGATGACCAGGTCGTTATCGCGCAGCGTGGCGCCCGTGGCGGTAATATCCACGATACGGTCGGTCATGCCGACGATGGGGCCCAGCT
>CALLFD010000100.1 GCA_937997605.1 uncultured Collinsella sp.
CTCCGTACTGCTCGTAGTAGGCGTCGATGGCGGCCTTGAGCTCGTCATCGATGACAACCTTGCCGTCGATCTCGTGGTTGTAGAGGGTCTCGACGACCTCGGCCATGGAGACGATGCTCGCGACGGGGAAACCGTACTTGGCCTCGATCTCCTTCTGCGCGGTAGTCACGCCACCCTTGCCGACCTCCATGCGGTTGAGGGACACGATCAGGCCCTTGATCTCGACATCGGCAGCAGCCTTGACCTTGGGATAGGTCTCGTCGATGGACTTGCCGCTGGTGGTGACGTCCTCGACCATGACCACGCGGTCGCCGTCCTTGGGCTCATAACCCAGCAGGTTGCCCTTATCGGCACCGTGGTCCTTGGCCTCCTTGCGGTCGCAGCAGTACTTGACCTCCTTGCCGTACAGCTCGTGGTAGGCAATGGCGGTCACGACGGCCAGCGGAATACCCTTGTAGGCCGGCCCAAACAGCACATCAAAGTCGTCGCCAAAGTTATCGTGGATGGCCTGGGCGTAATACTCGCCCAGCTTCTTGAGCTGATAGCCCGTCACGTAAGCGCCGGCGTTCATAAAGAACGGGGACTGGCGGCCGCTCTTGAGCGTAAAGCTGCCGAACTTAAGAACGTCGGACTCAACCATAAACTTGATGAACTCTTGCTTGTAAGCCTCCATGCGGGCTCCTCTCGTAATTGCGTACGTGCTCTTCAGTTTAGCGCAGGCGAGGCGTCGATGTGGGCGTGCTTTGGAGCCACGGCATTCTGTAAAGGCTTTGTCAGGGGGAATGGTTTTCCGAACAATGGGGTTGACATGGCAAACCCCCTCATCAAAAATACGGGCGGATTAAAAGGGGTACGAGACACCCAAAGCGCGCTGCGCTCGGCCTTTAGGAGGTGTGCCATGGAAGGCAGTCCTAGTCGAAAAACCTGCATGTCGCCCTCGGCACGCCGCGAGGACTCCGCACACGCATAAACGCCACCGGCAGATCGCCAAAACCACCACAAAGGCGCGCTGCACCCTTTGTGGGCTCAAGTGCTTGACGTGAGCGACATCTAGGTTTTTTGAAGCAAATACGACACGTACGCTAACTCCCTTCAACAAGGAGGACCCTATGCTGATGCTCAAAACCGCCACGGTACTCGAAGCCATCTCCAAGCGCCGCCGCACGGCGCGCCCTGCCGCTCATACCGGCCTGTCCAAGAACACCATATTCGCCGCCACCCATAGCGCCGAGGACGCCCTCGTACTGCTTGACGCCACGGCAAACGGCCTCACCGCCGAGCAGGCAACCGAGCGCCTGGACGCCTCCGGCCCCAACACCATCGAGACACCGACCAAGACGCTCGCCCGCCGCATCGCCGACGCCTTCATCGATCCCTTCGCCGGCATCCTCGCCGCGCTCGCGCTGGTCTCGCTCTACATCGACGTGCTCGCCGTGCCCGAGCCGCAGCGCGACCCCTCCACGGTCATCGTCATCGGCACCATGCTGCTGGTATCGGGCGGCATGAAGTTTATCCAGGAAGCCCGCAGCGGCAATGCGGCAGAGGCCCTCAAGGACCTGGTCTCCAACACTTGCACCGCCCTGCGCGACGGCGAGCGCGTCGAGATCCCCTTCGACGAGCTCGTCCCCGGCGATGTGATCCGCCTCTCTGCCGGCGATATGGTTCCAGCCGATGCCCGCATCATCACCGCGCGCGACCTGTTTGTCATCGAATCCGCACTCACCGGCGAGAGCGAGGCCGTCGAGAAGACCGCTGCCATCACCGTCGTCGAGGGCGCCGACGGCTCCGCGCTGCCGCTCTCTGCCTGCAAGAACATCGTCTTTACCGGCACCTCCGTGCAAAACGGCGCTGCCATGGCGCTTGTCGTTGCCACCGGTTCGGACACCTACCTGGGCGGCATCGCCAAGATGCTCAACGGGCGCGGCGAGAAGAGCGCGTTTGACCGCGGCGTCTCGAGCGTCTCCATGTTGCTCGTACGCCTCATGCTCGCTATGGCGCCGGCCGTCTTTGCCATCAACGCCGCCACCAAGGGCAACGTCATCGACGCGCTGCTGTTCGCCACGAGCGTAGCCGTGGGCATTACGCCGCAGATGCTCCCCGTCATCGTGACCACGAGCCTGTCGCAGGGCGCCAAGGACCTCGCCCGTCGCCAGGTTATCGTCAAAGAACTGCCGGCGATCCAAAACCTGGGTGCCATGGACGTCCTGTGCTGTGACAAGACCGGCACCCTCACCGAAGACCGCATCGTGCTCGAGCGCTACCTCAACACCGATGGCGACGAGGACACGCGTGTGCTGCGCCATGCGTTTTTGAACAGCTTCTTCCAGACCGGCCTCAAGAACCTTATCGACCTGGCCGTAATCGACCGTGCCGATGTGACACCCTCGACCGTCGCACCCGATTCCATGCTGGGCCAGAGCCTGCGCGACCGCTATACCAAGGTCGACGAGGTGCCCTTCGATTTCTCGCGCCGTCGCCTGAGCGTAGTTGTAGCCGACGCCCAGGGCAAAACCCAGATGGTTACCAAGGGAGCTGCCGAGGAAATGCTCGAGATCTGCTCCTTTGTCGAGGTCGATGGCATCGCTCAGCCGCTCACCAAAGACAAGCTCGCCCAGATTCGCAAGCAGGTCGCCAGACTTAACGCCGAGGGCCTACGCGTAATTGCTGTGGCGCAGAAGACCAATCCGCGCTGCGTGGGCGAGTTTGGCATCGCCGACGAGTGCGACATGGTGCTGATGGGCTTTTTGGCCTTCCTCGATCCGCCCAAAGCAAGTGCTGCGGGCGCCGTCGCCACCCTCGAGGCCAAGGGCGTGGCGGTCAAGGTCCTAACCGGCGACAACGACCGCGTCGCCGCCACCGTCTGCGAGCAGATTGGTATCGATGCGAGCAACGTCTTGCTCGGCTCCGAGATCGATGCGCTCGATGACGCCGAACTTGCCAAGCGCGCCGAGAAAACCCACCTCTTCGCCAAGCTCTCGCCGCTGCAGAAGGCGCGCCTGGTACGTGTCATGCGCGAGATGCTCGGCCACACCGTGGGCTTTATGGGCGACGGCATCAACGACGCCGCCGCCATGCGTGCGAGCGATTGCGGCATCTCGGTCGATTCGGCCGTCGATATTGCCAAGGAATCCGCCGATATCATCTTGCTTCAGAAGGACCTGGGCGTGCTCGAGCGCGGCATCATCGAAGGCCGCCGCACTTACGGCAACCTGCTCAAGTACCTCAAGACCACGGTGAGCTCCAACTTTGGCAATGTGCTGTCCGTGACCGTCGCGAGCCTGTTCTTGCCGTTTTTGCCCATGAGCGCCCTGCAGCTGGTACTGCTGTCGCTGGTCTACGAGATCGTGTGCATCGCACTGCCGTGGGACACCGTCGATGACGCCTGGACTGCCCGCCCGCGTGCCTGGGACGCCGCATCCATCAAGGGCTTTATGCTCGAGCTGGGCCCCGTGAGCTCGCTGTTTGACATCGTGACCTTCGCCGCGCTCTTCTTTGTCGTGTGCCCCGCCGCCGTGGACGCAAGCTGGTCCGAGCTTGCCGCCGCGGGCGACGTCGCGGGTATGGCGACCTTTGCTGCGCTCTTCCAGAGCGGCTGGTTTGTCGAGTCCATGTGGTCGCAGACACTCGTGGTCCACATGTTGCGCTCCCCGCATCTGCCGAGCCCGCGCGACCACGCCGCGCCCGCATTGTGCGTTCTTACCGTGCTGGGCCTGGCGCTCGTCACCTGGCTGCCGGCAAGCCCCATCGCCGATGTGCTCGGCCTCATGCCGCTGCCCACGAGCTTTTTTGGGCTGCTCATTGGCATCGTTACCGCCTATATCGCGCTCACCCAGCTGGCAAAGTGCCGCTACATTGCCCGCCACGGCGAGCTGCTGTAGCAAGTAGACGGAAAACACCCTGCCAGCTGCCGTTGCCACTACCACAGCTGCCAACGCCGCTGCCGCTGCCTCTGCCGCCGCCGCAGTCTATCCCCCCCAGCAGTTGCGGTGAAATAGTTCCTGTTTAAAGCCCCGTGACTTTAATTTAGGGACTATTCCACCGCAACTTATTGGGAGATTAGCTAGTCCTTGGGTGTCCAGGACCAGAAGAAGTTGATGAGGGCCACGCGCGAGGCGGTACCGGCTTTTTTGTTGATCGAAGAAATGTGGCGATAGAGCGTGGAGCGCGAAAGGAAGAGCGTTGTGGCAATGTCCTGAACGCTCTGGTCCGAAACGACCAAGACCTCAAGAATATCGCGCTCGCGCTCTGTAAGCCCAAAGGTGGCGACGAAAGCATCGAGGCGTTCATCGGACGTGAGCTCCGCTGCCTCCACGGGCTCGGGGTCGGGGCATGTGGGCGCAAGATCCCCACCAAGATCGTCGGTGGCAAGCGGCAGGCCATCCTGCATCACGACATCATCGGCTCGTTGCCCCAACTGCCCCAGCAGCGTAATCGCAATGCCCACAAACATCACGAGCGCCGCACCGACCGCAGCCAGCACGTTTTGACTCGAGATGATCGCCACCGCCGGCGCCGTCACGAGCATCGAGCACACGTTGTTGACGACGCGACCCATGCACGGCCAAAAATATGACCAGCGCGCATAGAGCGAGACGGCGGCATATTTTGTGGTAAAGAACACCACGAAAAAGCCCGAGCCCAGATAAAAGATGATCGTGGCAGCAAGCTCGTTGCCGCCATTGCCGTCGACGATGAGCACAAAAAACGAAAGCGTGGACAACATGGCGGCGCATGTCATGCCGATATTCATATACGAGCGGCCGTGCAGGTCAAATAGTGCGCCAGCGACCAAGGAGCTCACGACAAGCAGCAGGCGCGGCCAATCGCCCAAATCGACGGCTCCGACAGCATGCAGGGTCGTGAAGCCCGCGTTGAGAGCGGCGAATACGCCGGAAAGATACGCCGTCGCCACGGTCAGGCGAACTACGGCGCGACGGAATGCCGCCTTTGCCTCGGGATCGTCATGCCACTTGGCGCCATATTCCAGAGCATCTACCGAAAGCCCGGCAGCACTGGGTTCAAAGTTGGGATTGGACTCGTCGCGCAGCTTGGCGCGTCGGGCACCGTGGAGCAACGCCACCTGCGCGGTCGCACAGACGACCAGAACAGCCTGCTGAGGGAATGCCGGCAGGCATCACCATGTGGTTGAGCACCTGCACCAGAACGCCCATGGCGTAGGAAAGTGCAGCCGCACGCGCCAAGCAGGGCGTCCGTGCAAAGCGCCGCGCAAAGTTTGCATGGGCAGTCGATCCGCAGTAGCCCAGCGCGCAGCACGCCACCAAACCGCCGGCAATTACCACCTCAACCTGAACCGCCATAATCAACAGCAGCAATGCCGCCACCAGCAAAACGCCCGTAACGTCACTCGTTGCTTCAATGGCATGGGGACGGCGATAGTACAGAATAGGACGCACAAAAAAGCCAATCACGCTCGCGCCGAGGACAAGGCTCTCATAAATAACGACCTCGTCCGGAGACACGAACTCGGCCATGCGCGCATCAAAAAGATACTCGCACGCCAAAAACGTGAAGAAGAACAGCGCCAGGCATATAATCTCCCGAATGCCCCGACGCAAATATGCGGTTGTGTCTCCCATGTCCCCCATGGTTAACCCCCAGCCGCTCAATTGTCTGGAAATCTATTTTAATAAAGAACCAGTCTCAATATCGAAGCCAGGCTTGAAATGCTGCAAATTTGACCCCAGCCGTTCACGTCACACCGCGGTTTTGAGCCTCATGGACCAGAAGGGACACGCGCGGCCTCTAGCTCGGCAAGGAGTGTCTCCAACTGCCACTCATTTAAGTACGTCCCCAATGAGTGCCCAATGACTACCCGCAGCAAGGAGTGTCCCTATGTGTCGGATGAAAAATGGGCCATGTGTCCCAGTTGTGGAGACTCCTTGAGCCGTCTGGGTATCGCGAAGGATCGCGCACTCCACCATCATCAAAAGTGACACACGCTACCAGTTGATGGGAGGCAGCCATGGGCTTCTTTGACAAGATGTTCGAGAAGAAAGAGTGCGCGATTTGCGGTACCGAGCTGGGACTTCTAGGTAAGACAAAAATCAATGAAGGCTACCTGTGCAAAGAGTGCGCCGGCAAGCTCTCCCCCTACTTTCACGGCTATCGCTCCAGCACCGCGGACGATATCCGTGAGCAACTCGCCTACCGCGAGGCCAACGCCGAGCGCCTGTCTTCGTTCAACCCCACGCGCACGCTTTCTGCCGGGCGCACCAATATTATGCTCGATGAGGACGCGGGCCTGCTGATCATCACTTCGCAGAGCCGCTGGCGCGACGCCAATCCCGACATCATCGAGTTCTCGCAGGTACTCGGCTGCGATATGGATATCGACGAGCATCGCACCGAGATCTATCGCGAGACCAAGGACGGCGAGCGCGAGAGCTACAACCCGCCGCGCTACGACCTGGATTACGACTTTAATCTGACCATCCACGTCAACACGCCGTACTTTACCGAGATCAACCTGCGCGTGAACGACTCCACCATCGATCAGCGCGGCTCCATCGAATATCGTGAGGCCAAGCGCCAGGCAACCGAAGTCCGCGATGCGCTGGTGCAGCTGCGTCAGGAGACACGCGACAGCGTCGTGGCCGCCAAGGCCCCCAAGACCGCGGTGACCTGCCCCTTCTGCGGAGCCACCACCATTCCCGATGCCAGTGAGCGCTGCGAATACTGCGGCGGCGCCATCGGCGCATAGCCTCCAGCAGCGAAAGGACCGATCATGGCCTTCGAGAGCGTTAACTATCAGTGCCCTGCCTGCGGTGGCCCCCTGCATTTTGCAAGCGCCGAGCAAAAGCTCGTCTGCGACTACTGTGACTCGCGCTTTGAAGTCGAAGAAGTCGAGGCCCTCTATCGCGAGCGCCAGGACAAGGCCGACGCCAAAGCCGATGCGGCAGCCGCAACGCCCAAGCCCGTCGCCGACGACGCGGTGCAGGAGCTCGCCCAGAACGCCGGCTACATCTGCTCGTCGTGCGGCGCCGAGCTCGTGTCCGACGGCACCGTCGCCGTCACCACCTGCCCGTACTGCGGCAACTCCGCCGTGGCGCCCGGCCAGCTCTCTGGCGACTTCTCGCCCGACCTGGTGATTCCGTTTAAGCTCGGGCGCGACGACGTCACGGCCGCACTCAAGGAACACTACAAGGGCAAGATCTTGCTGCCCAAGAGCTTTGTCACCGGCAACCACATCGACGAGGTCCAAGGTGTCTACGTGCCGTTTTGGCTCTACGGCGCCCGCGTTGACGGCGAAGTGTACTTTGACGCGACCAACGAGACCGTGACCGAGGAATCCGACCGCACCGTCACGACCACCGACCACTACGATGCCTATCGCAAGGGCAATATCTCGTTTAAGCGCGTGCCCGTCGACGGATCGTCCAAGATGCCCGACGGCCACATGGACGCCATCGAGCCGTTTGACTACGACGCGCTGCGCCCGTTTTCGGTCGCGTATATGCCCGGCTACATCGCCAACCGCTACGACGAGGATTGCGAAACCTGCAAGGCGCGCGCCGAGCGCCGCATGGAGGAGAGTACGATCTCGGCCCTGCGCGAGACCGTCGTCGACGAGTATGACGACGCCACAGTCGAAAGCAAGCAGCTCGACTACACCTGGGAAGACAGCGACTACGCCCTGTTTCCCGTGTGGATGCTTTCCACCTCGTGGAACGGCAAGAGTTATCTGTTTGCCATGAACGGCCAGACCGGCCGCTTGGTCGGCGAGCTCCCCTGCTCCAAGCCCAAGCTCGCCATCGCCTCGGTGCTGTTCTTCGCGATCGGATTTATCCTCTCCCAGATTCTCTTTATGGGGGAATACGCCTTCGATCCGGATTACCTCACCTTTGATATCGAGGGCATCCTCATCAACGTCATCGCGCCGCTGATCATCGTGATTATCGGAGACGTACTACTGGTAGGCCAGCTCAAGACGGCCAACGAGGCCACCCACGCCGACGAGTACTGTGGCGAGCTCGACCTGACCGAGAAGCACGACACCTTCAGCCACACCGAGACCACCGTTGTCATGAAGGACGACAAGGACGATTAACCATCCTGACCAATACCACCCGGCCTTTGACGAGAAAGGAAGATCACCATGGGACTCTTGAAAGCTGGATTGGGAGCTGCCGGCGGCGTCATGGCCGACCAGTGGAAGGAATTTATCTACTGCGAATCGATGCCTGCTGACGTCTTGGCCTGCAAGGGCAGCAAACGCACCGGTGGCCGCAGCTCCAACACGCGCGGCGAGGACAACGTCATCTCCAACGGCTCGGTCATCGCCGTCAACGACGGCCAGGGCATGCTCGTGGTGCAAAACGGCAAGATCATCGAAGTCGCGCTGGAGCCCGGTGAGTTCGTCTTCGATACCGGCAGCGAGCCGAGCGTCTTTAGCGGCAACCTGGGCGACTCCATCAAGGAGACCTTCGCCAATATCGGCAGCCGCTTTACCTTTGGCGGCGACGCGGGCAAGGACCAGCGCGTCTACTTCATCAACACCAAGGAGATCGTCGGCAACAAGTACGGCACCGCCTCGCCCGTGCTCTTCCGCGTGGTCGATAACAACATTGGCCTGGACGTCGACATCTCCGTGCGCTGCAACGGCGAGTATTCGTATCGCATCACCAACCCGCTGCTGTTCTACACCAACGTGTGCGGCAACGTGACCGATAGCTATACGCGCGACAAGATCGACAGCCAGCTTAAGTCCGAGCTGCTCACCGCCCTGCAGCCCGCCTTTGCCAAGATTTCGGAGATGGGCATCCGCTACAGCGCCATCCCCGGCCACACCACCGAGCTCGCCCGTGCGCTCAACGAGGTCCTCTCTGCCGACTGGCGTGACCTGCGTGGCGTCGAGATCGTGAGCTTTGGCGTCAACTCCATCGCCGCCTCGCAAGAAGACGAGCAGATGATCAAGGACCTGCAGAAAGCCGCGGTCATGCGCGATCCCACTATGGCGGCAGCCAACATTGCCAGCGCCCAGAGCGACGCAATGCGCGCGGCAGCCGCCAACCCCAACGGCGCGATGGCGGGCTTTATGGGCATGGGCATGGCAGGCGGCATGGGCGGTATGAACGCCAGCCAGCTGTTCGCCGCCGGCCAGGCGCAGCAGCAGGCCGCCCCGCAGCCGGCTCCGGCACCCGCTCCCGCACCGGCTCCCGCCGCACCTGCGGCCGGCACATGGACCTGCAGCTGCGGCGCCACCAACACCGGCAAGTTCTGCTCCGAGTGCGGCAGCCCCGCGCCCGTCCCGGCACCGACCAAGTGGTTCTGTCCCAACTGCGGCAACGAAAACGGCGGCAAGTTCTGCAGCAACTGCGGAACGCCCAGGCCCTAGCCCCTCTATCTGGTAATTGGCGGGGGATCCGCCACCCCCGCATTTGCTTCTGTGGGTTTCGTTCGATGAAGGAGGACACCATGAAGACAACGTTCAAAAAGTCCGTACTCGCATTTCTGACATGCGTCCTGGCGCTCGCCTTTGCCCTGACGGGCTGCAGCGGCGGCGGCAAAGACCCCAAGGCCAACTTCGTTGGCAGCTGGGAACTCTCGGGTGGAACCGTGGATGGCGAAGAGCTGACCGATGAGTACATGAAGATGCTCGAGGATTGGGGTGTCCACTGTGTTCTGATTCTCGATGAGGACGGTACAGGTGCCCTCGACCTGTTCCTTGAAGTCATGGACCTTAAATGGGAGGCAAAGGACGCCACCACCGTAACCATCACCGCCGAAGACGAGTCGCATGACATGAAGCTCAAGGACGGCAAACTCATCCTCGAAGAAGATGACGGCAATCTTGTCTTTACCAAGTCCGACAAGGACCTGTCCGGTACGGTGAAGAAGGATCGCGAGGCGGCCGAGAAGGAAGAAGAGATCGATGAGGCCGTCGAAGACGAAGATGTCCAGAGCGTCGAAATCTCCCCCGCCGTCACCGTCGCCGATGACGATCTGTGCACCATCACCATCACCGAGAAGTTCAAGGACGACTGGGGCGACATCGGCTTTGTCGTCAACATCACCAACAAGAGCGACAAGGACCTGACCTTCTACGCCCCCACCGGCAAGACCAACGTCAACGGCACCATGAAGGAAGCCTGGTTCTCGGCTCACCTGATGCCCGGCACCAACGCCACCGAAGAGTTCACCTTCTCGAACGGCACACTCGATAGCCTTGACGACCTCGTCAACACGACCATCGGCATCGATGCCTACCTGACCGATTCCTACGAGGACGTCGCCTCCTACAGCGCAACCATCGCGTAACGGCAGACACCGATAGCCACGGATTGGCGGACACATCCGCGCACATGCCAGGCGGGGCCGCAGGAGTTGATCCTGCGGCCCCGCCGCTTTATGCCGATGCGTAACGAGCGCTAGCGCTCCATGTTGGGAACGATGCTGCCCTCCGTTACTGCGCGCACGGCCAGGCGCATGATGTTGTCGTAGCCGGTCTTGCTCAGGATCTCCGAGATGCGACGCTTGATGGTGCCCTCGCTCATAAACAGCTCGGCCGCGATCTCGCGGCGGCTTTTGCCCTCGCAGGCAAGGCGCAAAATCGACAGCTCGACATCGTCGAGGGCCGCCGTGCCCGAGAAAATGCTCTCGGGCGGCTTGGGAAACGTGCAATAGCCCGCCAGCGTTGAGCGCATCACGGCGAACAGCTCGTCGATACCGACGTTCTTGTACACAAAGCTATCGACGCCCGCCTCGCGGGCCTGATCGACAAAAGTGATCTCGGGCATGCCGGTCATGATAATGATGCGGCACTCGGGCAGCTGCTCCTTGATACGCGCCGCCGCCACGATGCCGTTGGAATCATGCTCGGTGCAGACGTCCATCAGTATCATGTCCGGGCGCTCCCTGAGCGCGACACCTAAGGCCTCGGAGGCATCGGCGATGGCGGAAACAACGGTCATATCGGGCTGGTCGCCAACGGAGCGCGCCAGGCTCTCGCGCAGGATGGCCTGGTCTTCGACTATAAGGACGCGAATCATGAGCTTCTCCTCCGAACAGCAGCGTTGGGCGTAAGCGGAATGGATACCGTAAGCGTAAAGGGTGGGGCGGCGTGGACCTCTAGGCTGCCACCCAGATCTTGCGCGACATGCCTCATACCTGGGATACCCGTTCCCTCGCGATACGATACGGGGGCCGGCGCGCCGTCATTAGAGATGGTCATGCGCGCGATGTCGCATCCGTTCGACTCCTCCTGCCACAGGTGCACATGGACCTGGTGGGCCTGCGCGTGCTTGGTGGCGTTGGTCGAGGCCTCGCGGATAATCTGCAAAAAGGCCGCCGCGACACGCGTGTCCTCGGGAAGCGACCCCTCTGCATCAATCTGCACGCTCACTAGGCCAAAGGCATGAATGATATCGCCCAGCTGCTCCGCCGGCTCGCTGTCGCCGCCACTGCGCAAGTCGTCGGAGATTGAGCGCAGCAGCGGATCGATCTGCTCGAGCGATTCGTCGTCAAGGCGACCCTCCTCCAGATAGCGATGGAGGATGGACAGGCGCTGCCCGATCACATCGTGAACGCGGGCGCGCATACGTAGGTAGGCCGCATTGTCGGCAACCTTTTTAACTTCTTCGATCTGGGACTGGAGCTCTTGGCCCGCAAGCTCAAGCAGGTGGTTGGCTTGCGCCAAGCGGTCATGAGCATGCGCGTACTCTGTCACATCAAGACCGATAATGCGCTCGAACGAACGGCCCGAAACCATAACACGATCGCACACAAATAGGCGAATCTCGGCGGGAGAGACCTCGACCACCGCACGCGCCTCACCAAAGCGGTCCAGATTAATCCGCACACGGTTCCTGCTGCTTTCGGGCATTTGCATGCTAAGTTTGCGCAGGTCGTTCCATGTGCCGCTCATATCGCCTAGGTCGGTGGGCATATGAAGCTCCACTAGGTTTTTGCGCATGCAGCGGTTCATGAGCAGCGGACGGCCCCTCGGGCCCAGATACAGGATGCCCACGGGAATCACGTTGATGGTCTCGATCGTCGAGAACATGGTGATATCCTCCTGGCGGTTACGGACGTCCATCAAGAGCGCCGCGATGGAACGGAACAGGAAAAACGCTCCCTCTGCGATAAGGACCATGGTCCACGCCGAGCCCATGGCAAGCACCACCGGCGGTGTCACGGCGGCAACGAGCAACAGTTCGGCCAGCATGACGGGGCGACGATAGTGCACCATAAGTACCACGCCATAGGCAAAGATTGCGACATTGAGCCACAACGCTCCGCCCATTGCCTTGGCGCAAACGTCAAGCGGCGCCACCAGATACGAGCCAGACGACGCGAACAAGATGAGCGCCGAAATCATCAGGTGAAGCACAAGGCTCGCCTCGTAGGCACAAATCACCTTACGGTTATAGGACGAGCGGCGCGATGCGATGAGCGGGACGTGAATCGTCTGCAGACACGCAGCCAAGGCAAAGACAACATCGAGCGCAACGATTTGGGGAAGGATGAGCGAAATCTGCATCGTCACTCACCCGCCCGCGGCATCAAGACGATCATGCGCAGCTGGCCGGGCTCGCCCTCAAGGCGGTATGCCACGTTGCGCCCTTGCAGAGCGCTATCGAGCTCTTGCGCAGCGGGCGTCTGCGAAAGATCTGCATCATCGTTGGAAAAAAGCGTGGCGCGTAGCTCGACACTGCATCGGTCATGGTCGCCCAAGTGATACATAAGCGCCGGATGGTCGGTGGTGTAGGCAAAAAACGCAAAGTCATACACGCAGTCGTACAGGGCGCTTACCGTACTGGCGTGCATCGGGCGCCGTATGGCGATAATCGAGGCGCAATCGATATCGATGGTGCGCAGGTCGCTTGCGAGCTCGTTGGCGATAAGCTGAATGCGGTCGCGATCAAAACCGCTCTCCCCGTGCTGCGCCAACGTGAGCGATCCCTTGCGCTTGCAATAGGCGACAAGCATCTTGGCGCGCTGCAACATGCGGTAACGCTCATGTGAAGACGCCTCGTCGGTCAACGGCGGCAGCGAGCTCAGCAGGTCGTACATCCCTTCGAGCGCGCGGGCAAGCGCCTGGTCCACGTCTTGGACCAGCAAGGTCTCGGCCTCTTGATCTGCCAGGTGCGTCTTAAGGTCGTAGTCGGCCGTGAGCAGTTCGTTTTGGCGCTGCAGTTCCATGCGACGATGTGCCAGTTCGCGATTGAGCTCGTTGAGTTCCGACACGTCTTGGGCAAGCAGGGCCGATCCGCCCAGCAGTGGAAAGGCACGGTACATCACATCGGGATCGGACGCCACGGCAAAGGCATGGGCGTGGCCGTGCTCCTGGGTCCGCAACTCCTCGCGCACGCCCACCGGCATTGGCTTTGACACTGGCGTGGCATAGACTTCCTGCAGGTCGCGCGTTAGAACTTTGAGGTCAAGCGGCAAGGTGTCGAAAATGCCGGCGATGTCGTGATATGACGGAACGACACCGCAATCGAGACAGATTTCCATCGCCACCACGCACAAGACGCAATAGACGAGCGAGAAGTTGAGCCTCCATGCCCAGGGCACGCGCAACGCATATGAGATGGCAAAGAACGCGCCGCCCAGCAGCACGAGCGCCGCCGTGCCCGAGAAACGTTGGATGCGAAAGGACGAGGACCGGCCCACCAGGATAAAAAAGGCCACAAAGTTAAAGGCCGTCCACACGAGGACGGCGAAATAACCCCAGCCGTACGTGTAATCGTTGCTCCAGGTGTCGCTTGTACGGTCAAAGTGGAAGACCTGCTGGTGAAAATCGTTGGTGAGCACAAATCCGATAAGCAGGATAGCCACAATCCACAGCGCAGCGCAGTAGCGGCGACCCAGGCGGTGTTGCTCCAGGCCCGCAAGGCGCAGACCACACAACTGGTAGAGCAGCGGAATGAGCGTCATGGGCACGTAGTACAGGTACCACAGCACGGTGGCATAGAACGGCGTGAACGACTTGTACTTGAGAATGACTTCGATCATCCACAGGGCGCAGATGGTGGCGACGGCAACAAGGCGGCGGCGCAACACATAGTCCAAACAGCGCAGATAGACCGATACGCCCCAGATCGAAAATATAATTGCGGCGACAAGCAGCGGGAGAGAGCTCGAATGGACAAGCGCATCCACGACCTCTTCGGACACCTCGCCATAGGCTGGCACGGCGTTAGAAAGTTTGGGGTCGAAGGCGAACAGTGCCGGCAAGACTGCCAAAAGCATGAGGAACAGCGCGGTGATGGCGCCGGCGATAGCGAAGACGCGGTGACGGTACACCTGATGTGTTATGCCAACAAGGAATCGCGGCATGGCGAAGAGCCTGCCACCCATAGGATCCGCCACGGGTGCGGATCGGGCGGCCGCGTTGCCAATATGTCGTGCGCGGGTACCCATAGTGCTTTTAGTGTACCGACAGGCAGGCTCAAAAAGCGGGCCACATGTCCCAAAATCCGCAGACGGCAAGGCGCCCGGCAGCCTCCCCCGTCTGGCACTTCCCGATATCCGCCCGCCCCAAACCACCGCAAAGGAGACAGGCACCTTTGTGGTGGTTTGGGGCGATGCGCTAGTCCACGGTGATGTCGATATTTTTGCCGATGAGACCTACGTAGCCGCTCTCGGCAGCCTTGGGGCTGTCGGCGTGGCAGAGAACCCACTTGTCGGCCTTCCAGTAGCAGTAGCTGTCACCGGCGGTAGGCATGTCGGCCGCAGCCTCGGGGCGCGGACCGTTGGTGCCGGCGGGAAGCGCCACCATCACCTGGAAGCCACCGTCGTCGACCATGCACGGCGTGTAGTGGAGCGTGGTGTTGAAAACCTCGACAACCTTGCCCGCCGGCACGCGGAACGCCTTGGCGCACGCGGTATCGAGCTTGCCGTCCTCGATCTCCCAGCGATGCGCCACGAGCAGGATAAAGTCGCGCGCGCCCAGGTTGAACTCACTCGCGCGGTGGTACTCCAGGCAGTTGAGACGCGTGTTGTGGCCGTTGCACCAGCCGAGCTGGAAGGGACGGCCGCCAAACATGAGAAAGCCCAGTTTATCGGCATCCTTGACGCCCTCGAGCTCCGGCGCACTTGCTACGTATTTGCTGCCCTCGGGAATGGGCGTGGCAGAGAGCGCCTCGAGCACGGGCGACGTGAGCTCGGACGGAACGTCATCCCAAACGTTGCCATAGGATTTGAACTCGGGATCGTTGACAGAGTAGATATGCATGTTCACTCCTGTTCGTAAATGTGACTATACGAACATTCTAGAACAAACATGAGCGATTTTGAACGCTCGTCCCGACCCATCAACAAAAAGGCGCCCCCGCATAAGCGAAGGCGCCCAATGCGCGCGTTTTGGGCGATAAAGCCCTTACGCCTGCTGATAGTGCAGGTGCTTCTCGTCGATATCGGCCAGGTCGCGGTCGAGGTAGCGGCGCGCAAGCCAGTTGGCCATGGGGAGGTTCTGGTCCAGGTAGTTACCGCATTCCTCGGGAGCGGCACCGGGGACATCGCCCTCAAAGCCAGCAACAAACTCGAACAGCTCGCGCACGAGCGGCAGAATCTCCTCGCTCGTCACCTCGCCAAACACGACGAGGTAAAAGCCCGTGCGGCAGCCCATGGGCCCAAAGTAGACAATGCGGCTCGACCACTCGGCATGATTGCGAAGGAACGTCGCGCCCAGGTGCTCGATGGTGTGGCACTCGGCCGTGTTCATGACCGGCTCCTTGTTGGGCGTGGTCAGGCGCAGGTCAAACGTGGTGACGGCGGCGTCGGTCGCCGGATCGCGGTCGATGCGGCTCACATACACGCCGGGCTCAAGCAGCAGATGGTCAACGGAAAAGCTCGCGATGCGCTCCATGGCAGATCCTCTCGATAGTCAAATTGGGACGGGGCTCTTTTAGCTGGTTCGAATGGTCGCACCAATCATACCAGTCAAAAAAGCCCCGTCCCAAAAAGACAACTTAGCCCAGGACGCGGGCCATGCGCGCCTTGAACTCGGACAGGAAGCGCGGGGCGTCGACGGTCAGCGCCACGAGTGCGCTCTTGTCGGGGTCGGACAGACGGCGCTCATCGCAGATGGTGCGACCGCGGTACTCGCCCAGCAGATCAACACGCAGGTTGCAGCCGAGCGCGCCCACGAGCGTGGGATCAATCGCCACGGCAACCGCCAGCGGATCGTGCAGCGCGCAGCCACCCAGGTAGGGGGCGTTCATCTCGTACGAGCCAATGTAGTGCTCCACCATACTCGCAAACGCGCAACCGGCCATGGTGCCCGAGCCCGTCCAACCGGCAATGTCGCGACGCGTGAGCACCACGCGATGCGTCACATCCAGACCCACCATAGTGAGCTTGCGGCCCGAGCGCAGCACCGCGTCGGCTGCCTCGGGGTCGCTCGCCATATTGGCCTCGGCGCCCGCGCTCACGTTACCGGGCACGGTAAGGGCGCCGCCCATCACGACCACGCGGCCGATGGACATCATCGCCGCCGCATCGCGCTCCAGGGCGAGCGCCAGGTTGGAGAGCGGGCCAGTCGCTACGTAGACCAGATCGGGACCATAGGTGCGCGCGGCATCGATCAGATAATCGACCGCAGCGTTGCCGTCGGCCGAGGTCGCCCCCACCGGCTCGTAGGGCGACGCGGGCACGCTCGCGCCGCCGATGCCGTTCTTGCCGTGAATGAGCACGGTGGACGCCGGCGGCGTATAGGGCTCAGTCGCCTGCAGAGGACGGTCGGCACCCAGGTACACCGGAACCTCGGGGCGACCCAGCAGATCGAGCACCGCCAGGCAATTGTGCGCCGATTGCTCGACGCGCACGTTGCCAAAGCACGTGGTGATGCCCACGAGCTCCACCTCGGGGCTCGCGATGGCATAGGCCAGCGCCATCGCATCGTCCACTCCCATATCCAGATCAAGGATCAGCTTCTTGATTGCCATTGTTCTACTCCGCTTCTCCGTCTTTATCGTTTAACCAAACCAATGTTCAACTTCGGCGCGCGTGGGAATCGATTGCTGAGCGCCCAGGCGCGACACCGTCACTGCCGAAGCGCGAGCACCCGCGGCCATGCACTCAAAGAGCGGCAAGCCCTCTAGGCGAGCCGCCGCCAACGCACCGATAAACGTATCGCCGGCGGCCGTCGTATCGACCACCGCGCTCGAAAGTGCCGGCATGCGCAGCAGCTCACCGTCATCGCCGAGCGTAACCGAGCCGGCGCCGCCCAGCGTGATGACCGCAGTCCCGGCGCCCTTAGCAAGCAGGGCGTTGAGTGCAGCGGCGCAGCTCTCATCGTCCTTGGGCAGGATACCCGTCAGAACCGGGCACTCGGTCTCGTTGGGGCAGACCAAGTCGACCGCAGGCCACGCTCCTGCCGGCAAGTCGCAGGCGGGCGCCGGGTTAAAGATCGTATAGAACCCCAGCTCGTGAGCGCAAGAGAGCGCCGCGGCCGTTGCCATCAGATCACATTCGCCCTGGGCGATAAAGACGCCGCCAGCAGCCGGGGCAAACTCACAAACATCGCCATCGAGCCCATCGGCTACCAGGCCTCGCAGCGCGTGGGCAACGTCCTCGCCCGTAAGCGCATGGTTGGCGCCCGGTGACAGTATGATGCGGTTGTCGCCCTCGCAGCGAATGATGGTCGCCGTTCCCGTCTCCACGTCATCGCGACGCGCCACAAACTCAACGCCCACGCCGGCATCCTGAAGTCCCGCCACCAGCGCATCGCCAAACGTATCGCGCCCAACCGCGCCGATCATGCACGTGCGCGCACCCATGCGCGCGGCGGCGACGGCCTGGTTAGCGCCCTTGCCACCGGCGTTGGTGATAAAACCGCTGCCACCGACGGTCTCGCCCGCGCGCGGCATGCGCTCGCACGCCACCGAAAGGTCCATGTTCATGCTGCCGAACACCGCAACGATGCTGTGATCCGCCATGGAAACCTCCTCGTCTGCGGGCCTTATGCCCACCGCCGGCCGTCGATCGTGCGCTCTCGCACCCCCTATAACTTTAGTTCACTTTGATGTGGACGCGTGCTTGAGCTTGCGCCAGCAGCAAGCATTCACAGGAGCAGGCAGCTACAATGAAGGCGTGCTGATTATTCTCGTCATTGGATGATGTTTTATGGAACAACTCTCGCAATCGGGCTCGCGCGGTCGACGCCGCACGGGCAACGAGCCGGCGCCGCACGAACGCGTGAAGGGCGAACGCCGTGCCAACGAACCGCGACGCACCGCGAGCCCCCATCGCGCTTCTGCCAACAACGCGGGCCGCGCCAACACTCCCGCCGCGGAGCAGACGCCTGCTCGCCCCAAGTCCCGCTACATCCCTGCACTCGACGGTCTGCGTACGCTCGCCGTCGTCGCGGTGGTGCTCTATCACCTCAACCTCACGTGGGCGCAGGGCGGTCTGCTCGGCGTCACGATCTTCTTTGTGCTTTCGGGCTATCTGATCACACGCCTGCTACTCAACGAAGTCGCTAAGACCGGCCGCATCGACCTCAAGAGCTTCTGGATCCGCCGCATCCGTCGCCTGGTCCCCGCCGTGGTGACCGTCGTGGTGGTGACCTGTGC
>CALLFD010000101.1 GCA_937997605.1 uncultured Collinsella sp.
TTTGGCGCGTTCCGCGGAGGGAGGAACCTGGAATGGTAGAGCCCAACAAAACCACTGTCAGCGACAACACCGAAAGCGGAGCACTCAACATGGTTAAGCTCACTATCGATAATTGCGAGGTCGTGGTGCCCGGGCGCACCACGATCCTGGACGCGGCCAAGTCCGTCGGCATCCAGATTCCCACCCTGTGCTACCTGCGCGATCTAAACGAGATCGGCGGTTGCCGCGTGTGCGTGGTCGAGGTTGAGGGCTGCGACCAGCTGGTTGCCGCCTGCAACAACTACGTGCTCGATGGCATGGTGGTCCGCACCAACAGCCCCAAGGCCCGCGAGGCGCGTCGCACCAACGTGCAGCTGCTGCTGTCCCAGCACGACTCGCGCTGTACGAGCTGCGTACGCAGTGGTAACTGCAACCTGCAGACTATCGCCAACGACCTGGGCATCTTCTATCTGCCGTACGAGCAGCACCTGGCGCGCGAGGGCTGGGACTTCGATTTCCCCATCATCCGCGATAACGACAAGTGCATTAAATGCATGCGCTGCATCAAGGTGTGCGAGAGCGTGCAGGGCCTGGGGATTTGGGACCTGACCAACCGCGCCACACATACCGCCGTGGGCACCCGCGGGCGTGCGCCGATCGGCAAGACCGATTGCGTCGCGTGCGGTCAGTGCATCACGCATTGCCCGACGGGCGCCCTACGCGAGCGTGACGATACCGAGACCGTGTTCGATGCTCTCGCCGATCCCGATAAGATCGTGCTGGTGCAGATTGCGCCGGCCGTGCGTAGCGCCTGGGGTGAAGAGCTCGGCATTCCGCGCGAGGAGGCCACCGTTGAGCGCTTGGCCTGCGCACTGCGCCGCGTGGGTTTTGAGTACGTGTTCGACACCGATTTCTCGGCCGACCTCACCATTATGGAAGAGGGCTCCGAACTGCTCGAGCGCCTGGGTAAGGCCGCCAAGGGCGAGGACGACAGCCGCGGTTGGCCCATGTTTACGAGCTGCTGCCCGGGCTGGGTACGCTTTGTGAAGGCACGTTACCCCGAGTTTGTCGACAGCCTGTCCACGTCAAAGTCGCCGCAGCAGATGTTCGGCGCCATCGCCAAGACCTACTACGCCAAGGTGCTGGGCGTGGAGCCCGAGCGACTGTTTGTGGTGTCCGTGATGCCGTGCACGGCCAAGAAGGCCGAGTGCGCGCTGCCGAGCATGGTGGGCGAGGACGGCACACCCGATGTGGACGTTGCGCTGACGGTGCGCGAGATGGTGCGCATGATCCGCGCGAACCACGTGAGCGTGGACACGCTGGTTGAGGAGCCACTCGATACGCCGCTGGGCTTTGGCACGGGTGCGGGTGTGATCTTTGGTGCCACGGGCGGCGTGATGGAGGCCGCCGTGCGCTCGGCCTATTACCTGGTGACGGGTAAGAACCCCGACGCGGATTTCTTTACCGACGTGCGCGGACTTGACGGCTGGAAGGAAGCCGTGGCCGATATCGATGGCACCAAGGTGTGCGTCGCCGTGGCACACGGGCTGGGTAACGCTGCCCGCCTGCTCGACGCGATTCGCGACGGCCGCGTGAGCTATGACTTCGTCGAGGTCATGGCGTGCCCGGGCGGCTGCGTCGGTGGCGGCGGTCAGCCCATCCACGACGGCTGCGAGCTGGCGGCCGAGCGCGGTCAGGTGCTGTGGGGCCTGGATGCCGCTGCGGACATTCGCTTCTCGCATGAGAATCCCGATGTTCAGGCGTGCTACCGCGAGTTCTTGGGCGAGCCGCTCTCGCCGCTGGCCGAGGAGCTGCTGCATACCGACCATCACGCATGGACGATGCCTAACGAGGAGGCGTGCTAGCGATGCGCGCGTTTGATGTTGAGATGTCGCGCCGGGGGTTTGCCTCGGCGCTCGCCGCGGGTGCCCTGTCACTTGCGCTCGTGGGCTGTGGCGGCGGGGCTGCCGGTGCCGGGTCCGCCGCGGGCTCGGCTGCCACGGACGGCGCCGGTGCTGCCGCAGAGCCGGTCGAGGTGCACGTCGCCTCGCTCAAGGGGCCGACCTCGATTGGCCTGGTGCTGTTTATGGACCAGGCTGCCGATGGCGAGACGGACAATGAGTTCGACTTTGCGATCAACACTGCCGCCGACGAGATTGTGCCCAAGGTCATTCAGGGCGATATCGATATCGCCTTGGTGCCCGCCAACGTGGCGAGCGTGCTCTACAACAAGACCGAGGGCGCGGTGCAGGTCATCGACATCAACACGCTGGGTGTGCTGAACGTTGTGACGGGCGACGCGAATGTGGCCTCGTTTGGCGACCTGGCGGGCCATACCGTCTATATGACGGGCAAGGGCGCCACGCCGGAGTACGTCATGAATTACCTGCTGGAGCGCGCGGGTCTGACCGGTCAGGTGACGCTCGAGTTTAAGAGCGAGCCCACCGAGGTGCTGTCGGCCCTGCTTGCCGACCCGTCCGCCGTGGGCGTGCTGCCGGAGCCGTTCAAGACCGCTGCCATCGCCAAGAGCGAGGGCAAGCTGTCGGCACCGGTGAGCCTGACCGATGTGTGGGA
>CALLFD010000102.1 GCA_937997605.1 uncultured Collinsella sp.
GCCGAGCGCGCGCTCAACCGCAAGGGCGGCACCATGTCGCGCCTCATCAAGACGCTCTTTGACTTCTACCCCGTGCTTTTGCCCCTCGTCGTCGTCGGCGTGGTGCTCTGCGCCATCATCAACTCCATCGGCGCGACCTTCCTTCAGAGCGCCCTGCAGATTATTAGCGAATCGTGGCAGTCGGGCGATTGGGAAGCCGCAGAGCCCAAGATTGCACAGCTCGTGACCACCCTCGCCTGCATCTACGGCGTCGGCATCCTGTCCTCGCTGTTCTGGAACCGCGCCATGGCCATCGTCACGCAGGGCTCGCTCGAGAAGCTGCGCGAGAAGATGTTCAACCGCATGCAGGACCTGCCGATTCGCTACTTCGACACGCACCAGCGCGGCGACATCATGAGCCACTACACCAACGACATCGACACGCTGCGCCAGATGATCAGCCAGTCGCTGCCCAACCTGCTCATGACGACCATCGTCATCGTCACGGTGTTCTTTATCATGCTGTACTACAGCGTGTGGATGTGCCTGGTCATCGTGGCCGGCGTCGTCTTTATGACCTTTATGACCAAGCTGCTCGGCTCCAACTCCGCGCGCTTCTTTATTGCGCAGCAGACCGAGCTCGGCGTGGTCGAGGGCCATATCGAGGAAGTCATGAACGGCCAGAAGGTCGTCAAGGCATTCTGCCACGAGTCTGCCGCCGAAGCCGATTTTGACGAGCGCAACGAAAAGCTCTTCGAGGTCTCGCAGAAGGCCAACATGTACGCCAACATCCTCATGCCCATCCTTATGAACCTGGGAAACCTGCTCTACGTGCTGGTCGCACTGGCAGGCGGCATTTTCCTGGCGCTGGGCGTGCCCAACCTGAGCATCTCGGGCATGGCACTGTCCATCGCCGTCGTGGTGCCGTTCCTCAACATGACCAAGCAGTTCTGCGGACAGATCGGCCAGATCTCGCAGCAGATCAACGCCGTGGTCATGGGCCTCGCCGGCGCCGACCGTATCTTTGAGCTCATCGACGAGGAGCCCGAAGCCGACGAAGGCTATGTGACGCTCGTCAACGCTCAGGTGAACCCCGACACCTGGCAGCTCGAGGAGGCCGACCACCACACCGGCATGTGGGCGTGGAAACATCCGCACCGCGCAACCGGCGAGATCGAGTACGTGCCGCTGCGCGGCGACCTGGTCATGGACAACGTCGACTTTGGCTACACGCCCGACCACGAGGTGCTGCACGGCGTGTCCGTGTTTGCCAAGCCGGGCCAGAAGGTCGCGTTTGTCGGCGCCACCGGTGCCGGTAAGACGACCATCACCAACCTCATCAACCGCTTCTACGACATCGCCGACGGCAAGATCCGCTACGACGGCATCAACGTCAACAAGATCCGCAAGGCCGACCTGCGCCGCTCGCTGGGCGTCGTGCTACAGGACGTGAACCTGTTCACCGGCACTGTGATGGATAACATCCGCTACGGCAACCTGGACGCCACCGACGAGGAGTGCATCGCGGCGGCCAAGCTCGCGGGCGCGGACGACTTTATCACCCGCCTGCCCGACGGCTACGACACGATGCTCACCGGCAACGGCGCACAGCTGTCGCAGGGCCAGCGCCAGCTGATTTCGATCGCACGCGCCGCCGTCGCCGATCCGCCGGCAATGATTTTAGACGAGGCCACGAGCTCCATCGACACCCGCACCGAGGCCATCGTGCAGGCGGGCATGGATAAGCTCATGGAGGGCCGCACGACGTTTGTCATCGCGCACCGTCTGTCCACCGTGCGCAACTCCGACGCGATCATCTGCCTGGACCACGGCCGCATCATCGAGCTTGGCAACCACGATGAGCTGATCGCCAAGCGCGGATACTACTATCAGCTCTACACCGGAGCGTTTGAGCTCGAATAACGTCCGGCGAACTGGACACAAAGCTCCACAACGCACAAAGCCCCCGCAGTTCAAACTGAGCTGCGGGGGCTTTTTGGTGTTGACGGGAAACCGTATCCCACTTTTCGGGCCCAGAATGGGATGCCGTTTCCCGCTGGGGCCCCTCCGGGAAACTGCATCCCATTTCAAGGGCTCAAACTGGGATGCAGTTTCCCCTAACGGCACCTTTGGGAAGCCGTATCCCACTCCTAAAACAGCCCTGTCCCAAATTGACTATTTGAGAAGCTGAGCCATGGCGTTGACGAATTTTTGGACTTGAAGGGTGGGCTCAAGCGGGTAGTGCAGAAAGACCGGCACCTCACGGCCGCACAGGAACGGCACGCCCACAAAGGCCGGGTGCACCCCCGACCACGCCCCGCAGGTGAGCACCGCGTCGCCCTTTTCCTCCGCCTCGTTAAAGAGCGCAAAGTCAAAGCTGTCCACGTCGATCACGTCAACGCCGCCGTCGGCCAGAAGGTCGATGCGCAGACTGTCCATTGCGTCGTTGCCGTGGCGGAGCACGCGCAGGCGCATGCCCTCCAAGTCGGCGACCGTGATGCGCGTCTTACGCGCCAGCGGGCTCGTACGCGGCAGGTCGATATAAAACGGCACGTTAACGATGCGGAGCTTTTGGCAGGCAT
>CALLFD010000103.1 GCA_937997605.1 uncultured Collinsella sp.
TACTCGGTAAGAACAGCGAAATCGTGCTGCACGATTTCTCGGATCCCGACCACGCCATCGTCGATATTCGCAACGGCATCGTGAGCGGCCGTAAGGTCGGCGGTCCCGCCACCGATCTGGCACTCAAGATCATGCACGATGGTAAATATCGCGATCTGCCGTTCATTACGGGCTACGAAGGCCGCGGTGCCGGTGGCAAGACGCTGGAGTCGGCGACGTACTTCATTCGTGAGGACGGCGAGATCGTCGGCATGCTCTGCGTCAACACCGATCTTTCGGCCGTGCGCAACATCAGTGCCATGGCCCAGCAGCTTATGGCCTGCTTTGACGCCGCTCCCGCACGCACCGAGCCCTCCCCCATCGAGGTCGAAAGCCTTTCGGAGTCCACGCAGGAGCTCATCGACCGCAGTATTTCCGAGCTGCTGAGCGCTCGCGGGCTGGATGTGACGTCGCTTGGTCAAAGCGACCGCGTGGACGTCATTCGCCACCTCAACGGCAACGGAGTGTTCATGCTCAAGGGCGCCGTAGCCTGCGCCGCCACCGCGCTGGGCATCTCGGAGCCCAGCGTCTACCGCTACCTGCAAAAAGTCCGCAAGGAGGGCTAACGAGCAAAATGGAGCGCGGCTCCACAAGCGATCCGTCACTTAACAAAAGACCCTGCAGCTCGCACTGAACTGCGCCCCAAATCTTGGACGCCCTAAATAGCGACTAGGCCGCGAGGGCCTGATTCCGGAACTCCTCCGGGGTCAGGCCCTTCAATCTTACCTGCCTCCGGCTCGTGTTCCAGTGGACTATGTATTCCTCCAGGTCGCGTTTGAAATCCTCGAACGTCTTCCACTCGCGGCCCCTGTAGAACTCGTCCTTGACGTGGCCGAAGAGCTGCTCGGTGGCGGCATTGTCGATGCAGTTCGCCTTCCTGGACATGCTCTGGACGATGCCGGCGGCCTCGAGCCTGGATGTGTACGAGGCGTGCTGGTACTGCCAGCCCCGGTCCGAGTGCATGGTCGGGGCGGCGCCCTCGGGGATCTTGGACAGCAGCTCGTCGAGCATCCTCGCCTGCTGGGCCATGTCGGGCGTGGTCGATATGTCGCTCGCCACGATCTCCTTGGTGCAGAAGTCCAGCGTCGGGGCCCAGTAGGCCTTGCCGCCGGCCACCTTGAACTCGGTGACGTCCGTCCCCAGCTTCCGCCACGGGGCCCCGGCGTCGAAATCCCTCGCGATCACGTTCTCGAACGTCCTGCCGACGACGCCCTTGTACGAGTTGTACCTGTGGTAGGCCGTCTCGCGTCTGATCCCGCAGCGGATCCCCATCTCGCGCATCATCTTGAGCACGGTCTTGTCGGCCATCACGGCCCCCTCTTCCGCCCTGAGGCACATCGCTATCTGCCGGTGCCCGCAGCCGTTGGCGGTGCGCGAGAAGATCTCGGCGGCCGCCTCCCGGAGCTCGGCGCGCGTGGGCCTCGGCGGGTGCGCGAGGGCGTAGCAGTAGGTCGACCGCTTGAGCTCGGCGCATGCGAGCAGGTGCCCGAGCGCGTGCCCCTCGGCGCGCAGGGCCGCGACCGCTTCGGCCTTCGCCCTGGTCAGAGCCCGTCCCTCTCGACCAGGGCGCGTAATTTTTTTAGGTAGGCCACCTCGGCCTCGAGCCTACGGCACCGCTCCTCGAGCTCCTCCTCGCGGGTCCGCGGCCTCGCCCTGGAACCGCTCGGCCGGCCCTTGGGCCTCGGGCGCAGGGCCTCCGCGCCGCCTCGGCGGTATAGCGCGCACCACTTCTTGAGCGGCGACATCGACATTATGCCGAACGCCGCCATCGCCTCGGTCTTCGTCATGCCGCCGTCGACGACGGCGGAGGCGGCGGCGACCTTCTGCTCGTATGTGTACCCGCCCTGCTTTCCGTCCATGCGCAGCAGCACCTCGCTCCCGAACGCGCGGTATATCTCCTGCCATCTTCTCACGGCTTCCGCGGGGAGCGAAAGGGCGATCGCGGCAGATTTATACCCGTGCCCGAGCTCGAAGAGCCCTATGGCCGCCTTCCTGGCCTCGACATCATGCTTCACTCTCAAATCAACGCGCATAAAGAAAGCCTCCCATTTCTCATGTCCAAGAAATGGGAGGCAGTTCACACGCGCTGCAGGGTCTTTTTGCATGTCATGTTTAGTTGTTGCCAACGCCTTAGAGAGCGGCGACGACCTCGATCTCAACCAGACCGCCGGCCGGAAGGGCGGCAACCTGGAAAGCGCTGCGCGCGGGGAACGGAGCCTCGAACTTGGAGGCGTAGATCTCGTTCACGGCAGCGAAGTCGGCGATGTCGGCCAGGTAGACCGTGGTCTTGACGACATCGGCAAAGGTGGCGCCGGCAGCGGTCAGCAGGGCCTCGACGTTAGCAAGGGACTGCTTGGCCTGGGCCTCGACGCCCTCGGGCATCTTGCCAGTTGTGGGGTCGATGCCCAGCTGGCCGGACAGGAACACCATGTTGCCGGTCTGGATACCGGGGGAATACGGTCCGATGGCTGCGGGTGCGTTATCGGAAGACACGACGGTCTTGCTCATGTTTATCTCCTTACGGTTAACTAGAAAGCGTGAGCGCGGTGTTCACACCGGGAGGCACAGTTCGGTCTGAACACCGCGCTTGATTGGGATAGTACTCAAGGTTTCCGTGCGATGCAAGAATATTATCAGTTTGCGAGAATATTTTATCGCCCAACGGTTTCCCCGAACCGCTGAACGGTTCTCCACGGGGTCAGCCAGCCCAAGCTGCTGAAGACTTTATCCCGCTTGGAGCACGGGCATCGCCTGCCGCAACGGCACCACTATACTTTTGAATATCTGAGCATTTTGAAAGGCAGGATATGACCGCAACCGCCAGTCGAACCACCAACCGCAGACCCGAGCTTTTGGCGCCCGCCGGAGGGCCCGAGCCCTTTGCCGCCGCACTCGCCGCGGGGGCAGACGCCATCTATTGCGGCATGGGCAGCTTCAACGCCCGCCGCAAGGCCACCAACTTTACCGACGAGGCCTTTGAGCAAGACTGCCGCGCCGCACATCTAGCCGGGTCGCGCGTCTACGTCACGGTCAACATCGTCATCAAGCAGTCCGAGATGGGCGATGCGCTGCAACTCATCCATCGCTGCTCCACGCTGGGCGCCGACGCCTTCATTATCCAGGACTGGGGTCTGTTCTTTGAGGTCAAGCGCACCATGCCCGGCATCGAGACACACATCTCGACCCAGGCGAACATCCACGACGACCGCGGAACCCTTTGGTGCCGTGAGCAGGGCGCCGACCGCGTGACTCTCTCGCGCGAGCTCTCCATCGACGAGATCGCCGCCATTCACAACGCCGCGCCCGATGTGGACCTTGAGGTCTTTAGCCACGGTGCCATCTGCTTTTGCTACTCGGGCCTGTGTCTGCTTTCGAGCTTTGCCATGGCGGGACGATCGGCCAACCGCGGCATGTGCGCCCAGCCCTGCCGCCTGCCCTACGAGCTGATCGACGAGAACGGTCGCTCGCTCTCCCCAGCCGGTCGCGAGCGCGCGCTGTGCCCGCGCGACACCAACACTTCGCAGCTTGTTCGCCGTCTGTATGACGCCGGCGCCGCATCGCTCAAGCTCGAGGGCC
>CALLFD010000104.1 GCA_937997605.1 uncultured Collinsella sp.
TTCTTGGGCAGCGCGGAAATGTCACCCAAAAAGACAACGCGCACGTTTTCGCGCTTCAGAAGCGGCAGCTCGTCGATAAACGTCTTGGCAAACAGGTGCATCAAGACGTTGACCTCATGCTGCGGGCGGTTCCAGTTTTCGGTAGAAAACGCATAGGCCGAAAGCACGTCGACGCCCAGACGCACGCAGGCGGTAATAATCTCACGAAGGGAGACGATACCCGCCTTGTGGCCCTCGGTGCGTGCAAGACCGCGCGATGTGGCCCAACGACCGTTGCCGTCCATGATGCACGAGATATGGTGCGGAATGTTATTGAGGTCAAGGTCGGAAAAACCGACGCCCGCAGGGGCGTCGGCAAAGTACTCGACCAGTTTATGCTCGTCGTATTGCACCTTAGATCTCCATGACCTCGGCTTCTTTTTCCTTCAGAAGCTCCTCGACCTTGGCGACATACTCATCAGTGTGCTTCTGGACCTTGGCCTGCTCGCGACGGACATCGTCCTCGGTGAGCTCCTCATCGCGCTCGAGCTTGTTGTTGAAGTCGCGACGGATGTTACGGATAGACACCTTGGCCTGCTCGGCGTACTCGCGGCACTCCTTGACGAGCTCGCGACGGCGCTCCTCGGTGGGAGCCGGGAACGGCAGACGAACGACGGTGCCATCGGAGTTGGGGGTAATACCCAGATCGGAAGCGCCGATGGCCTTGACGATAGCGTTGATTAGTGCCTTGTCCCACGGCTCGATGAGCAGCATGTGGGCCTCGGGGGTCTTGACGGCGGCAACCTGCGTGACCGGCGTGGGAACACCGTAATAATCGACGGTGATGTCGGACAGAATGTTGGCATTGGCGCGGCCGGTACGGACCTTGGAGAAGTTATGCTTGAGGGACTCGAGCGACTTGTCCATGTGGGCGGTGATGTTCTCTGCCATGCTTAATCCTCCTGATAGACGAGCGTGCCGACGGGCTCACCCGAAAGCGCGCGCTTGACGGTGTCCTCGCCATCGATGTTGAGGACCAAAATCGGCATACGGTTGTCCTGGCACAGTGCCGTAGCCGTGGAATCCATAACCTGCAGACCGCGGACGAGAACCTCGTGATAGGTAATCTTGTCAAAACGGACGGCATCAGCGCACTTGACGGGATCCTTGTCGTAGATGCCGTCAACCTTGGTGGCTTTAATCAGAATCTCGGCGCCGATCTCGCACGCACGAAGAGCCGCGGCGGTGTCGGTCGTAAAGTACGGATTGCCCGAACCGGCGGCAAAAATAACGACATTGCCCTTGGAAAGGTGGTTGATGGCGCGACGGCGAATATAAGGCTCGCAGATCTCGTTCATCTGAATAGCGCTCATCACGCGGCAAGGAACATCGTTATGCTCGAAGGCATCCTGCAGGGCGAGCGCGTTCATAACGGTTGCCAGCATGCCCATGTAGTCGGCCTGAGCACGCTCCATGCCACCGGCAGCGCCGGCCATGCCGCGGAAAATATTGCCGCCGCCGACAACGACGCCGACCTCATGGCCAACGGCGAGCAGCTCCTTGACCTGCTTGGCAAGATGGTCGGTAACCTTGGGGTCGATGCCATATTGGCCGTCGCCCATCAGTGCTTCGCCGGAAAGCTTAAGAAGCACGCGTTTATATCGGATGTCGGACAAAGCGATCCTCCTTTAGATTGAACTCTCAACATTCTATCAAAGGCTCTAAGAAGAGCCATGAAAAAGCAGGCTGTGAGTAAAACCCACAGCCTGCTCATTACCAGCTACAAGAGCTTATTTACTCGCCACGAACCAGACGGTCAAAGGCAACGACGGTAATGGTGTCGCCGAGCTCCTTGGAGACCTGCTCAGCGTACTTCTTGATGGTGAGGGAGCTGTCCTTGATGAACTCCTGCTCGGTGAGCACGGACTGCTTGTAGAACTTCTCCAGACGGCCGACAGCCATCTTCTCCTGAATGGCCTCGGGCTTGCCGGACTCGGCAGCCTGAGCCATGTAGATCTGCTTCTCGTGCTCGACGGTCTCGGCCGGAACCTGATCGCGGGTAGCGCAGATCGGGGCGACGGCGGCAACCTGAAGGGCAACGTCGTGAGCGAAGGTCTTGAAGGACTCAGCCTGAGCGGTCTCGGCCTTCTCGAAAGCAAACTCGACGAGGACGCCGATCTTACCACCCATGTGGATGTAAGAAGCGAGAGCGCCGTTCTCGGCCTTACGGGCGGCGAAGCGGGAGATCTTCATGTTCTCGCCCATGATGTGAATCATCTCGGTGAGCTCGGAGGAAACGGTCTCCTCGCCCATCGGCTTCTCGAGCAGAGCGTCGACGTCAGCAGGCTCGGTGGTAGCGACAACCTCAGCGACCTTGGAAGCAAAGCCGGTGAACTTGGCGTTGGAGCCAACGAAGTCGGTCTCGCAGGAGAGCTCGAGCAGAGCGCCGGTCTTGCCATCCTCGGAGACGAACGCGGCAACAGCGCCCTCGTTGGTCTCACGGCCAGCCTTCTTGGCAGCCTTGGCAAGGCCGTTCTTACGCAGAACGTCGACAGCGGCGTCCATGTCGCCGTCAGCCTCGACGAGAGCCTTCTTGCACTCCATCATCGGGGAGTCGGTCATCTCGCGGAGCTGCTTGACCATAGCGGCGGTAATCTGGGCCATTGTGGTTCCTTTCAAAGAGATGAAAAAGAATTAACTAAGACTGATTTACTCGGCCTTGGGCTCAGCGGCCATCTCGGCCTCGGAGACCTGCTCCTTGCCGGAGCCAGCGAGGCAGGCGTCAGCCATGAGCTCGCACATAAGGGTGACAGCGGAGATAGCGTCATCGTTGCAGGGGATGCCGTACTCGACCTCGTCGGGATCGGAGTTGGTGTCGATCAGAGCGACGACGGGGATGTTCAGGCGCTGAGCCTCCTTGATGGCGTTCTCCTCGCGCTTGGTGTCGATGACGAAGAGAGCCTGGGGCAGACCCTTCATGTCGCGGGCGCCACCGAGGTTGGTCTGGAGCTTGGTGAGCTCCTTGCCGAGAACAGCCTGCTCCTTCTTGGGCAGGACAGCCATGCGGCCGTCCTCGACCATGGCCTCGAGCTCCTCCATGCGGTTGATGCGGGAGCGGATGGTGACGAAGTTGGTCAGCATACCGCCGAGCCAACGCTGGTTGATGTAAGGCATGTTGGCGCGCTCAGCAGCGTTCTTGACGGCCTCCTGAGCCTGCTTCTTGGTGCCGACGAACAGCACGTTGCCGCCCTTGGCGACATTCTTGACGAAGGTGTAGGCCTGGTCGGCGTCGAGGATGGTCTGCTTGAGGTCGAGGATGTAGATGCCGTTGCGCTCACCGAAGATGAACGGCTTCATCTTGGGGTTCCAGCGACGGGTCTGGTGACCGAAGTGGCAGCCGGCCTCGAGCAGGGTGCGGATATTAATCTTGGTAGCCATGTTAAACCTCCTGTGGTTTGCCTCCGCGCGGGGTCATCCTCCAAAACCAACCCGGACATGTGCTACCAAAGCCCGGGCACCACGGTATGAAGTAGCCGCGCGTGCGTGATAAAAACATGTTGCCGTGAAGCAACCCGATGAATGATAGCAGGAATGCATCTTCCTGCCAACCCGCAATCAAAACCACACACCTGAGTGCGACGCGGGACGTCCCAGCCACTATTCGCCGCGGGGATGGGCTTGAGCCACGGCACGTTTGAGCCGATCGGGCGTGAGATGCGTGTAGATTTGCGTCGTGGACAGGCTCGCATGGCCCAGCAGCTCTTGAACCGAGCGCAGGTCCGCACCGCCCTCGAGCAAGTCGGTCGCAAAGGTATGGCGCATCGCATGCGGGGCGATGTCGGCCGGAATGCCGGCGAGCGTCGCCAGCGTATGGAACCGCCGCCGGAGCATGGCGGCGCTCATGCGATTGCCGCGCGCCGATATAAGCAGCGGATGCGGCCCGGTAGCGAGGTCGCGGCGCTTTGCCTGAGCGAGCAACTCCGGCCTCCCCTCCTCAATATAGAGACGCGTCACCTCGAGCGCACGACGATACAGAGGGACGATACGTTCTTTGCTCCCCTTGCCCCACAGGCGCAACGTGCGTTCGGACCAAGCGATAGACTCCACATTGAGCGCTGCGAGCTCAGAGATACGAGCACCCGAGGCATAGAGCAGCTCGAGCATCGCCGCATCGCGCAGTCCCGCGGGCGTCGAGTTATCAGGCGTCTTGAGCAGCGCCTCGACCTGCTGGGTCGTAAGGACGCCCGGCAGGTCACGCGGCAGCTTGGGCGATGCGATCGCCGAGACCGCATCGCCCTCGACAATCCCCTCGGCAGCCATCCAGCGATAGAGAGATCGGATAGCCGACAGGTGCGCCGCAAGCGTTCGGGGAGCCACCTGCTCACGCGAAAGCTCGGCAAGATAGCGACGAATGGTGCGCACGTCGGCAGCGAAAGCATCGATATCCTCGCGCTCGCACCAAGCAGCAAAGCGCTCCAGCCTCGAGCCATAGGCTGTCACCGTGTTGGGAGAAAGTCCCTCGACACGTGCGATATAGGCGATAAACGAGTCGACGGTGTCGTACAGGTCAAAGGCTATGACCGGTCGCCTCCAAACA
>CALLFD010000105.1 GCA_937997605.1 uncultured Collinsella sp.
GTGCTCTTTGCGCGCCACGACTGGCTGCTGCTCGCTCTGGGCGCCATGGGTTCCACGTTTCTGCGCAACGGCGGCCTGGTGTTTCCCCTGGCGGCATGCGTAATCGCGGCGGCGTTTTGCGTATGGGACGTGCATGTGGCTCGTCGTGCAGCCAAGCAGACTGGTGCTGCGCCTTCGGGCGCCATCCCGCGCTTCCGCTGGGTTGGCGTTCTCGCGGTGCTCGCGCTCTGCCTTGCCTCTAATATGTACTTCACCAAGGTCTTTATGCCGGCGCACGACATCACGCCTGGTTCCAAGCGCGAAATCCTTTCGATTCCGTTCCAGCAGACGGCTCGTTTCGTCCAAAAGCACGACGGCCTCAACTCGGGCGTCAACCCTACGGTTAAGGAGGACGGCACCATCGTGGAGGCTCCTTGCGACGGCTTGGTGGCCGATGAGGAACGCGCCGTGATCGACCGGGTGCTCAAGTACGAGAATCTGGGCCGCCGTTACAACCCGGATAAGTCGGACGCCGTTAAAAATTGCTTTAACGAGTACGCCTCGCAGGAGGACATCAAGGCCTATTTTGAGGTGTGGGCTCAGATGTTCAAAAAGGATCCCGAGTGCTATATCTCGGCGCTCATCAATAACTACTACGGCTACTTTTATCCGAGTGCCCGCGATGCGTGGGTCTACAGCACGGCGCGCAGTGCCGAGATCATGGCAAAGCCCGATAACCTCAAGTACTTCGACTTCCATCCGGTTGACAGCAACGTGGTGCGCTGGTGCGACCACCTGATCAATTTGTACCGTGTGGCGGTGCAGCGTGTTCCCTTTATCTCGCTCACCATGAGCTCGGCCACCTATGTGTGGATCATGATCGCCGTGGTGGTCTACCTGCTGCGTCGTCATTCATGGCGTGCGCTGGCGATCTGGGTGCCGCTGTTGGGTGTGCTCGCCGTGTGCCTGATTGGCCCGTGCAACGGCTCAACCTACATGCGCTACCTGTATCCGGTTATCGCCTGCATGCCCTTTGCCATCGGCGCCACCGTCACCCGCAGCGACTTCCTCTGGTTCTAACTTGGTGCATTGGGGTCAGGTTTCTTTGCGCCAAAGGGGCCATCATCACGACGCCTCCATTTTGGGGTTTATCTCGCAGGCCAGTAGGTATATCATAACGACGTTTGTTTATATTGCCCGAGCATCTGCGCTGGGCTTTAGGTCGAAACCGATAGGAGACACGTATGTCCGGACACTCTAAGTGGGCCACAACCAAGCATCGTAAGGGCGCGCAGGACGCCAAGCGTTCCGCCCTCTTCTCCAAGCTCAGCCGCAACATCACCGTTGCTGCCCGTCTCGGCGG